>JARYMD010000530.1 GCA_029907285.1 Verrucomicrobiota bacterium
CAGCAACCGCCGGGTTTCCTCGACAAGGCCATTGGCAAACATTTGTTCTGTTCTGGCGTTGATCCGCGCTTTGAGGTCGTCGGGCTCGCGTTTGATGCCGAACAACGGCGCTTCAGGCGGCATCGGAGGCAGTGGCCGCCCGGTTGGCCAAGGTGCGCGCTGATCGGAAAATGGTTTTCCAGTTAGAATAACTACTTCCAAAGCTCTCATGACGCGCCTGCGATTGTGACGGTCGATGTTCTCGAATGTCTTCGGGTCACGCGTTGCGAGTTCCTCGAGCAATTCCGGAAGCGGCGTTGACTCGAGTTCTGCCCGCAAGACCGGGTCCGGCGGCGGGGCATGACCGACACCGTGGATCAGGCCCTTGAAATACAATCCTGTGCCGCCGCACAGGATTGGCAGGCGGCCACGGGCACGCACAATCTCGATCGCTTCAAATGCACACTCCAAATAACGCGCGGCGTCGAACGACTCGGTAATGTCCGCAATGTCAATCAAATGATGCCTGACGCGTCTGCGTTGATCGGCGGTCGGCTTCGCCGTCCCTATGTCGAGCCCGCGGTACACCTGCATTGAATCCACGCTGATTATTTCTCCGCCGACGCGGACAGCCAGCTCTATCGCAATATCCGTCTTTCCGGACGCTGTGGGACCGGCGATCAGAATCGATGGAATCAGCCTTGCGTTCAATTCAGCGTGGAACCAGCAGGCGCGGACTTTGCGGCATGGCGCCGACCAACTATGAGGAGAAAGAAAACGCCGATGCAAATTGCGGCGTCAGCAACGTTGAACGCCGGAAACCCGATTTCATCGCCGCCACGCTGGTACAGATAAAACCGGATAAAATCAACAACGTGACCAAACCGAATCCGGTCCGTGAGATTGCCAAGAATACCGCCAATGATCAGGCCAAAAGCAAGCCGCGCAAGAAGAGGTCGCATGTCGAAATCGCGCGCCGTAAACAAAAGGACAATCAGTGCCAACACGGAAATAAACGCAAGCAAACCATTGTTGCCATAAAACATGCTCCATGCCGCCCCGGTGTTCCCCCAGTGCACAAACTTGAAAAAGCCGTCGAGCACCACGTACTGGTCTGCGTACCCGAGCAAGTGCATAACCAGCAGCTTGGTGATCCGGTCGATGATGTACACCGCCGCGGCCACCATGGCGACCCTCTGGTAGGTTTCAGGCTGCATCTTGGCCTCCATTCGACACTGTCACGGTCCCCATTGCAAGGCGTAAACGAGTTCGATCCACTTGTAACCACCGCGGTACGCATCAACAACAGCTTCCGCAATTCATCAAAGGGTGACAGGCGCCGGAACAACTGAACAAATCTCCTTGCAATGCGCCCAGACATCAATTAGTGCCGTGTTCGATTCGGTGTATCTGCGGGACGAACATGATTCTGGCGCCTGTCATCGAGCGCGAACTCCGGGTCTCAGCCCGAAACCCAACGACATACAGGTACCGCGCAATGTCCGTGGGCGGCATTGTTTGTCTCGGCGGACTCATCATGCTGATCGCTTCATTTGGGCCCTCCCCTGCCGGCGCCGGCAGGCCGTTCTTCGATGTGCTTTCAGGTTTGCTGCTTGTTCTCTGTCTGTTCGAAGGCGCCAGAACCACGGCCGAATGCATCAGCGATGAAAGGCGCCAGGGAACACTCGGGCTTCTTTTTCTGACCGACTTGCGCGGGATTGACGTGGTGCTGGGCAAGCTCGCTGCAATGGGATTGAAACCGTTCTGTTCTTTGCTGGCAGTCCTCCCGATCCTCAGTCTTGCAATACCAATGGGAGGCGTCAGTGGAGGCGACTTTTGGCGGATGGGAATCGTGCTCGTTTCGAATCTGATGTTCTCACTTTGTCTCGGGCTTGCGGTGTCTGCAATAACGCCATCCGGGCGAAGCGCGTTTTTTTGGGCGATAACCGGTCTTCTCATTCTGGCTGTCGGTCCCATTGCCCTTGGCGGATTTCTGGGTTTTTTTGGCCCGGCATTCTTGAGTGAGCATGCCTATGCCCTAAGTCCGCTGCACTCTTTCATCAGGTGCGTTGGCCCGGCTTATCGACTCAGCACCGGCCATTTCTGGCTGTCAGTCTCAATGGGCTTTTGGTGGGCGATCTGCGGAGTTGTTCTGGCTTCGTGGGCAACCCCGAGGTCATTGCACCCGATCGTAGAAGAAAAACGGCCAGGGCTCTTGTCGCGCACTGTTTCGCAATGGTTTTACCCGAAACCGACCGCAGCCAATCGCCAAGTGCAAAAGAGAAAATGGCGACCAGTACCCGACAGGAAGAATCCCGCCACCAGATTGTTCACGCGCCCGCCAGCAAGCCGTGGCCTGTTGATTGCAACAGGTCT
>JARYMD010000531.1 GCA_029907285.1 Verrucomicrobiota bacterium
TGATGCTGTGATCGAGTGTTTTGTGACGCGGCCCGGGGTGATGTCCGTGTCTGCCAGGGGCGGCACAAAAGCCAGTGTGATTTTGTCGGGTGGGATTCAGGCCGACATCCGGGTTGTGAGCGATCGGGAGTATCCGTTTGCATTGGCGTACTTTACCGGGAGCAAGGAGCACAACATTGTGATGCGGCAGCGGGCCATCCAACGCGGTTTGCGGTTGAATGAGTACGGGCTGTTCCGATCGCAGGTGGAAACACGCGACCCGAATTTGTGTCTGCCGTGCGCGACTGAATCGGAAATTTATGCGGCGCTGGGGCTGGATTACATCCCGCCGGAGTTGAGGGAGGACAAAGGTGAGTTCGCAGCGGCCGAGGCGCACGCTTTGCCGCGGTTGATCGAGTTGAAGGACATGCGGGGTTCGTTGCACAACCATTCAAATTGGAGCGATGGCATAAATTCAATTGCGCAAATTGCATCTGTGATGAGCCAGCATGGGTTCGAGTACTGGGCAATCACAGATCACTCGAAGTCGTCGTTTCAGGCCAACGGGCTGGATGCAAAGCGGCTCAAACAGCAGGGAGAGGAAATCAGGCGTGTCAACGAAAGGCTTGCTGCGAAAGGGGTGAAGTTCCGACTGCTTGGCGGCATTGAGGTTGATATTCTCCGAGAGGGCAAACTTGATTTTGGCGACGAAGTTTTGGCGGGGTTGGAGGTTGTGATTGCGAGCTTGCACGTTCCTGCAAGCAGCGAGGCCGAGAATACGCGCCGCCTCGTGAAAGCCGCCGAGAACCCGTTTGTCCATATTATTGGCCATCCCACAGGACGTCTATTGTTGGAACGCGAGCCGTATCCGGTGAACATCCAGGCGGTGATCGATGCATGCGCGGAAACGGGCACTTGGCTCGAGTTGAACTGCAGCCCGTACCGATTGGATTTGGACTGGCGTTTATGGCCGCAGGCAAAAAGCAAAGGTGTCAAGTGCGCAATTGGGCCGGATGCGCATAGGAACGAACAGGCCGATTGGCTTCGCCTTGGTGCTGGTGTTGCGCGGAAAGGGTGGCTGACCGCGGATGACGTGGTCAATACGCTTGATCTTGCGTCGCTGCGCAAGGCGCTCGCGGCGAAACGAAACCGCGGCAAACGCTAGCAAGGCTCAGGCTTCATGATCCCGAAGAAAATGACACGAGCCCAGCCCCGTGCTGCTCATTAGCTGTTCCGTCCAACTACAACAACGACGCTGATATTTTTCTGCGGGGCTTTGCCTGCCGACTTGAGCTCTGATTCGTCAGTCCCGCGCGGCTGGCCATCTGCCAGCTCGCAAAGCAACTGCAGCTTCGTGGCCGGCCGCGGTGCCAACCTCGGAGTTGTCCCTGCGTCCATGGCGGAGGGTTTTGGCCAAAGATGGCACGGATTTCATGTCCGCGGGTGCCGTCAATGGTTGCAGTCTGCAGTTATTGTTCGGGGACAATCCGGATTGTGTGGGTGACGGGAGTAAATGCGTCCTCGATTTGTTCGACGTATTTTTCCCGGACCTTTTCGGTCAAGGCAACGGTGGCCAACATGTCAACGCGGCCTTCGTCGCCGTGGAAAAGCATTTTAACCTGGCGGGTTTCATAGTTCTGCTTTGCCGCAACGGCTTCATCGACTTTTCTGAACGGCTCGGAAAATGGATTGATGATGAAGTCATCTGCGAGGTTAACCCCGCTGGCAAGTTGTTGGGCTGAGTAGGTTCTGGCGGTTTCGCCCCAGACAATCTTGTAGGACTTGGCCGGTGCATTTGTTACGATAAGAATGAAGCGGTTGAGCTGTGCGTTGAATGGCACCAGCGCCATGGCCGACCGAATCGAATTGTCCCGATTAACATCGCCTGCCGCGCAGAACGGGTACTTGTGGCTTGTGAGTGTGAGTTCGCCCCTGGTCATTCCGTGCAGTTCGTGCCCGGGGGTCAGAGAAACTCGCTCGTTTGCAAGATCGACTTTTACCGTTCCGATGTTGCCGTCCAATCCCATTGCTTTGAGGAACGCGTAGGCCATCACCAGGTGCCCTGCCCAATCCGGGTGCACACTGTCTTTTCCGGCAATCATGTAATCCTCGCCGAATCTTCGTTTGGCTTCGAACCCGGCGGTCAGCATCGGCCAGAAAACGTCGGCGAAAGCGGTTCCTTCTTTGGAGGCAACCTCGATGCAGATGTTGCGGAGGTTGCAGAGGCTGAGGTTCATCTCTTCCGAACCGGCTTTTGACCATGGAACTTTCGGCCCGACACAGCCCGGTGAGCCCAGAACCACGCGGACGTCATGGTTCTTGAACGCCTGAACGATGGCAGTGATTGAGTCGCGATAACGGCGCCCTATTT
>JARYMD010000532.1 GCA_029907285.1 Verrucomicrobiota bacterium
ACGGGCGCGCTTGATGGCCTGCCACCGAGCACTTTCGCCGCACAAGCCATGGCCGAACGCGGCATCGATATCTCCAGACAGCGCAGCCGGACACTTACCGCCGAGCTCGTCCAGCAAGCCGACTACATCCTCGGCATGACCGCCGGACACGTCGAGACCGTAACAGCTCTCTATCCGCACGCGATCGAAAAAACGCTGCGCCTGCTCGATTTCGACGACAGCCTCGAATATTTCGAGAAGGATATTCCAGACCCGATCGGCCAGGGCATCGAGGTTTACCGCGAATGCCGCGATAGAATCGAACGGGGCGTGCGCGCTTTCCTGCAATTTCTTGAATCCAACACTGAAATCACCAACCTCCACAAGAAGAACATGAAAAGCATGAGACTCGCCATCGGCGCCGACCACGCCGGGTACGAACTCAAAGAATCACTCAAGTCCCACCTTCAACAACTTGGCTGGACCGTCGATGACCTCGGCACAAATTCCAACGAGTCAACTGATTACCCTGACTACGCGAAAGCCGTCGCCAAACGCGTCGTGACCGGCGAGGCCGGCTTCGGCATTCTCATTTGTGCCTCCGGCGTCGGCATGTCAATCGCCGCCAATAAAGTCCACGGCGTGAGAGCCGCAGTCGCCCAAGACATCGAAATGGCCTCGCTCGTGCGCCGTCACAACGACGCCAACATACTCTGCCTTGGCGCACGGTTTGTTTCGGCTGAACAAGCCAAAAAGATTACCGAGACTTTTCTTTCTACAACCTTTGACGGCGGCCGCCATGAACGGCGCATCGGAAAACTGGAACCGGGGTTTCTTTCAGGCCATGGCGTGGCAGAAACCGACTCGGAGGTTTTCGAGGTTATCCGGCGTGAGATCAGGCGGCAGCAGGACAATATCGAGCTTATCGCCAGCGAAAACTTCACCAGCCCGGCTGTAATGGAGGCCCAGGGCTCCGTCCTCACAAACAAATACGCCGAAGGCTACCCTCGAAAACGCTGGTACGGAGGCTGCGAAAACGTCGATATCGCAGAACAACTGGCGATCGACCGCGCCAAAAAGCTCTTTGGGTCCGAACATGCCAATGTTCAACCGCATTCCGGCAGCCAGGCGAACATGGCGGTTTATTTCGCCTTTCTAAAGCCCGGCGACCCGATTCTGACGATGGACCTGAGCCATGGCGGACACTTGACCCACGGCAACAAGGTCAATTTCTCCGGCCGATTCTTCACGGTCACTCACTACGGAGTAAGACGCGAGGACGAGCGCATCGATTATGACCAGGTCGCCGAACTCGCACGCACGGTCCGTCCAAGAATGATAACCGTTGGCGCAAGCGCCTATCCGCGAATCATCGATTTCGCCAGATTGGGCGAAATCGCCCGTGAAGTCGGAGCTTATCTGCTCGCCGACATCGCGCATATCGCGGGACTGGTTGCGGCCGGCCTTCATCCCAGTCCAATTCCCCATGCCGACTTTGTGACCACAACCACGCACAAAACGCTCCGTGGCCCGAGAGGCGGACTCATTCTTTGCGCCGAAAAATACGCCAAAGAAATCGACTCGCAGATATTCCCCGGCGTCCAAGGGGGCCCGCTCATGCACGTCATCGCTGCAAAAGCCGTGTGCCTCCATGAAGCATTGCAGCCAGCCTTCAAGACCTACCAGGAACAGGTCGTCCGCAACGCGCGCACTCTCGCAGAAGCACTAATGCGCAACGGATTCCGGCTGGTTAGTGGTGGAACAGACAATCATCTCATGCTCGTTGACGTCGGCGCCCGCGGACTCACCGGCAAGGAATGCCAGGCAGCACTGGATGAAGCCGGTATCACAGTCAACAAAAACACAATCCCCTTCGAGACAAGATCGCCTTTCGTGGCAAGCGGGATACGCATTGGCAGCCCGGCCGTGACAACACGCGGCATGCGCGAGCCCGAAATGGTCATGATCGCCGACATGATCACCGAGGTGCTCGCCGACGTTAAGAATGTCGAGGCCGCCCACAAGGTCCGCGAGCGCGTTCACGAACTGACAGCCCGTTTCCCCCTGCCCTACTAACCCGGAAACCTCACCGGCTGCGCCGGGCTGCGTTGTTATATTGAAAAATCATTCATATTTGCGGAGATTTCCACGCCGCGGGTTCGGTCAATTCCTGCGTATCCGATTCTCCGGCCGTCAGTAAGGCGGTCACAACGGTACGGCCTTTGGCGGTGAGCTGGATAAGGTGACAGGCTCGTTGTCTGGGTGTGGACCCAAATAAAGTGCCAGGCTCGTAGTTTGGGTTTTGCCCCCTGATTGTGGCGTAGCGCGCAAATCGTCCCCTGTTCCAATCCGTCGTTGCCGAAGT
>JARYMD010000533.1 GCA_029907285.1 Verrucomicrobiota bacterium
GCTTGAACCGCGTGCTGACAGCAAAAATCCTGAGTGCTTGAGGTGCGGCATTGGGCGATCTCAATTCGGGTTGCGAACGACCATGCGTTTCAACTCGGCCAGCGAGAGCGACGGTTCCCCGGTGGTTTCCTGAGAGTTCTGGCCATCGGTTTTCCTCGCGCCAGTGACAGCTCGGCCGTGGAACTGATTATGCACCTCTTTCTGGCCCGTTGCCGGGTTGGTCCAAACGACAAACTTGCCCTGAGCGAGGCCGACTGTGACCGCCTCTTTGCGCTGGTTCAACTTGAGAAACAACACCACTTCCTCGCCGGGGCGATACTCCGGCTGGCCGTCCACAACAACTTGTTTGGCGCCCAGAGTGCCGCCGGCGAGCACAACCTGCAAACGCGAGCATGGATGCTGACCTTTCCAAGTTTCTGTGATTTCCGTGAGCACGCGCGTGACAATCCGGCGGTCCGCGTCAAGCGTTGTGGTTATCGAGATCACTTTCCCGTGCACTATCAGGTCAGATTCCGTGGCAAGCTGTGGAATCGAGAGAGGCACCATCAGCGTTGCGAGCGCCAATGGAACCGCGCATAAGAAAACAGACGCCGCGACTGAAATCCGAACCAACGCAGTAGTCATGGCTCGTCCTGCACAGGCTGGCCGTCGGCGCCGGTGCCATCAAGGTCAATCAGTATGTCACGCGGCTCGGCGCCCTTGCTTGGGCCGACGATCCCGCGGTTTTCGAGCTCGTCCATTATTCTTGCTGCGCGGGTGTAACCCAGCCGGAGCCTGCGCTGAAGCAGCGACACGCTGGCTTTTTTCTCGCTTCTGATGACTTCGATGCACTGCTGAATGAGCTCTTCATCCTCGCCGATGCCGTCGGTGTCGTCGAAGCTATCGCTTGGGCGGGAGAGCTGCTGGTGGATTTCGACTTCGTAGCTTGGTTTGCCCTGTTTCGAGATGAACTCGACGATTCGCGTTATTTCGGGGTCTGTCACGAGCGCGCCCTGGGCGCGGATCAGCTTGGCCGAGCCCGGAGGCAGGTAAAGCATGTCGCCTTTTCCGAGCAGCTTGTCGGCGCCCATTGCGTCGAGGATGGTTCGCGAGTCAACCTTGGAAGCGACCTGGAAAGCGATTCGGCATGGTATGTTGGCTTTTATGATGCCGGTGACGACATCGACACTTGGGCGCTGAGTTGCCACGATGCAGTGGATTCCGGCTGCGCGGGCCATTTGTGTGATCCGTGCGATGGCCATTTCCACGTCCGCTGGCGCCACAAGCATCAGGTCAGCCAGCTCGTCTATTATCACGACTATGTAGCTCAGCTTGTCCGGGATGATGACGTCCTCGTCCTGGGGCACAACAATCTCTTCGTCCACCTGAACGGCGAACCCGTCGGCGCCGGGCTCGATCTTTTCCTTGCGTGCGGTGAGTGGCAATTCAGGCTCACGCGGCGGAAGGGGTTTGTTGCGGGGCCGTTCATTGAACGCCCAGATGTTCCGAACCCCCACCCGCGCGAAAATCTGGTATCGCTTCTCCATTTCGCTGACGACCCAGCGAAGGGCGAGGATGACTTTTTGGGGGTCTGTGACGACCGGAACGACAAGGTGTGGCAGAGTATTGTACTGTTGCAGTTCGACGACCTTCGGGTCGATCATGACGAACCGGAGCTGGTCTGGTGGGAACCTGTAAAGCAAAGACGTGACAAGCGCGTTCAGGCACACCGATTTCCCCGAGCCGGTGCTCCCGGCAATCAGCAGATGCGGCATCTCCGAAAGATCGGCCACGATCGGGTGACCATAGACGTCCTTCCCTATCGCAAGCGGAATTCGCGCCTTCGTTTTTCGCCATTCTTCAGACTCGAGCAGGTCTCTTATGATCACTTTTGACTTGACAACGTTCGGGACTTCGACGCCGACCGAGCTTTTGCCCGGGACGGGCGCGAGGATGTTGATGCGCTCGGCTTTGAGGGCGGCGGCGATGTTGTTGGCGAGAGCTGTGATTCTTTCGAGCTTGACCCCTGGTGCCGGGTGGAGCTCGTAGCGGGTGATGGTAGGGCCCTTGGTAATGTCGCCCAATGAAACCGGAATCTCGAACTGCGCCAGCGTCTGCTGCATGAGCCGCGCGTTGGCCATCAATTCCTCTTTTGACTCGGTCGGCCTGACGGTGGTGTCAGGCAGATTCAGCAGGTCAAGGGGCGGCAACTGGTAATTCCCGATTTTCGGCGGGGCCGCAACTGACAGCGGTTTTGACACTCGCGGCTGGGGCTTGGGTCTGAGGGAGAGCGCGCTGCCGGGAGGCTGGCTGGCTTTCGGCGCAGGCTGTTCAGGTTCCTCTTCCGTTTGTTCTGTGACTTG
>JARYMD010000534.1 GCA_029907285.1 Verrucomicrobiota bacterium
TGACAAGCGCAGAAATCCGCCAGTCGTTCCTGGACTTTTTCAAGTCCAAAGAACATACCATTGTTCCTTCGTCCAGTTTGATGCCGGACGCACCGAATTTGCTCTTCACCAACGCCGGGATGAACCAGTTCGTCCCGATATTCCTCGGGCAAAGAACACCAGACGTAAGCCGCTGGGCAGGCGCAATACCGGGACGCGACACCCGCGCCGCAGACACACAAAAATGCATCCGCGCCGGAGGCAAACACAACGACCTCGAAGACGTCGGACTCGACACCTACCACCACACCTTCTTCGAAATGCTTGGGAATTGGTCGTTCGGCGATTATTTCAAACGCGAAGCAATCGAGTGGGCATGGGAACTCCTGACCGAGGTCTGGCATTTCCCAAAAGACCGCCTCTACGCGACTGTCTTCGAGCCCGGCAAGGGTGATCCCGGCCAGTTCGACCACGAAGCCCACGAATACTGGGCAAAAATTTTTTCCTCCGCCGGCCTTGACCCGAAAATCCACGTCCGAACCGGCGGCAAAAAAGACAATTTTTGGATGATGGGCGACACCGGCCCTTGCGGGCCTTGTTCGGAGATTCACATTGACCTGACGCCTCATGGCGACACGCGCGGTGTTCTCGTCAACCAGGGCACGCCCCAGTGCATCGAAATCTGGAATCTCGTTTTCATCCAGTTCAACGCGGCCCCCGATGGCAGCCTTTCTCCGCTGCCGGCCAAACACGTCGATACGGGCATGGGCTTCGAGCGCGTCGCCGGCATCATCCAGTGCACCGCTGATTTCACAGACTTTTCGCGCACGGTTTCAAATTACGAAACCGATGTCTTCCGCCCGCTGTTCCAGCGGCTCGAGAAAATCTCAGGGGTGCGATATGGATCGTCCCTGCCCAAACAAGGATGCCCGCCCGCAGATGACCGCGAACGAATCGACGTCGCCTTCCGCGTCGTTGCTGACCACATCCGCACACTGTCTTTTGCAATAGCCGACGGCATCCTTCCGGGCAACACCGACAGGAATTACGTGCTGCGGCGGATACTGCGGCGAGCCGTGCGCTATGGGCGTTCCCTGGGCTGCCACGAACCTTTCTTCTACAAGCTTGTGGATGTGTTGGCCGACACAATGGGCGATGTGTTCCCGGAAATCAGGGAAAAAAAGGATCACGTCCGCGAAGTCGTGCGCATCGAGGAAGAGGCATTCAACAAGACCCTCGACAGAGGCATTGAACTGTTCACTCAACAGGCGGAGGAAATCCTCAAACAGCACCGGGACAAGTCCGGAGTCAAACCTGTCGTTTCCGGCGAACTCGCATTCAAGTTGTACGACACATACGGATTCCCGCTTGATCTGACAGAACTGATGGCGCGCGAACGCGGTCTCGCAGTCGATCTCGACGGTTTCAACAGGTTGATGGACGAACAGCGGGAGCGCGCCCGAAAATCGCGCAAGAAAGAGGTGATCGAGCTGTCGGAAATCGGCACTGCAACCGCGACAAAGTTCGTCGGCTACGATCTGCTGGAAACTCAAGCGCGCGTGCTCGACGTCGTCAGCGTCAAAGGAAAAACGGCGGTGATTCTGGACATCACTTCGTGTTACGCTGAAATGGGTGGCCAGGTCGGCGACACCGGCGAGCTTGCGCACGGCAATCAGCTGTGGCGAATTGTTAATACCCAGAAGGCCGGAGATGCATGGCTCCATTTCATCGAGCAACCTGAGGGAGCCAAAGAGCCTGCCGAGGCGCCGATCGAAGGCTCAGAAGTTACCATAACCGTTGATGTCCCCCGCCGAAGAGCCGTCCAACGGCATCACACCGTCACGCACCTGCTTCATTGGGCGCTGCGCGAAGTTGTCAGCCCCGACGTCGCGCAAAAGGGCTCTTTCGTCGGTCCCGACAAACTCACGTTTGACTTCAACAGCCCGCCCCTGACACCGGCGCAGGTTGCAGAAATCGAGCGCTTGGTAAACGAGCGGGTCGTCGAGAACGCCCCTGTGTTCTGGACCGAGGTCGAATACGATCATGTCAGCCACCGGCGCGACATACGCCAAATCTTTGGTGAAAAATACGGTGAATGGGTTCGTGTCGTCCAAATCGGCGGCACGCCGGCCGGGCTTGACGGGTATTCAATGGAATTGTGCGGCGGAACACATTGCCGCGCAGTCGGCGAAATCGGCTTGTTCAGCATCGTTGGCGAGAATGCAATCGCCGCAGGCGTAAGACGCATTGAAGCCGTTGCCGGGCTTGCAGCCTACCAGCGAGCGCGCCAAACAATCGAAACACTCGAGACAGTCGCACTGAAGGTCAACGCGCCAATCCCCGAACTCGAAAGG
>JARYMD010000535.1 GCA_029907285.1 Verrucomicrobiota bacterium
CCCAGCCCGGCGTGGTTGAAGGTCCGGGGGCGCAAGAGCCGGGGGTGTTGCCCGTTGGGCGACTTTGGTTCCGGCTACGCCGGGCTGGGAAATATGCGGGCTAAAGAGAGCAACCGAGACGCGTTTGCAGTCGAGCCGACCAACTGAATGGCTCGGACGACAGGGTTTTGCCGACCGACTGAGAAGAAAAAGACTTTTGTGTTTTCGGCGCGTTTGGTAATTGCTATGGGCGCAAGTGAAATTCGCAGTTAAACGAAAACATCGATTACAATGACAAGACGCATTTCTCGCCGCAGTTTCATCGTTTCAGCCAGCGCATGTTCATCGGCTCTGCTGATCTCGACGCCACCGGTTTCTGCAGCGGAAGGCCAGCCACGCGAATTGCCCCAGCCAACCCCCGAGAAACTCCCGCGCTGGCGCGGGTTCAATTTGCTCGAGAAGTTCACCAAGCGCGATGGCGGGAATCCCCCGTTCAGCGAGCAGGACTTTGAATGGATCGCTGAGCTCGGATTCAATTTTGTCCGGTTGCCGATGTCTTATCTCTGCTGGAGCGACCCGCAGGATTGGCTCAAATTCAATGAAGACGAGTTAAAGCAAATAGACCATGCTGTCGAGTGCGGTCGCAAACACGGGATACACGTGAACATCAACTTTCACCGTGCCCCGGGGTATTGCGTGAATCCGCCAGCCGAGCCGATGAGTTTGTGGCAGGACGAAAAAGCGCTCGATGCATGCGCTGTGCATTGGGCAATGTTCGCCAAGCGGTACCGCGGAATATCAAGCGCGCAACTCAGCTTTGACCTGTTAAATGAGCCAAATGATTTGCCTGAAGAAACCTACGTTAAGGTTGTCAAACGCCTCGTTGAGGCGATTCGGGCCGAAGACCCAGAGAGGCTGGTCATTGCGGATGGTTTGTGCTGGGGGAACAAGCCTGTAGCGGGATTAATTGCGCTTGGCATTGCTCAGAGCACGCGTGGTTACCAACCGATGCGCGTCAGCCATTACAAGGCAAGCTGGGTCAGAGGCGAAGAGTGGCCGGAACCCACATGGCCGCTCAAGCTTGCTGAAAACGATGTGTGGGACAAGGAACGGCTCAGGCGCGAGCAAATTGAGCCGTGGAAAAGCCTCGCTCAACAAGGCGTCGGTGTCCACGTCGGTGAATGGGGCGCGTACAACAAGACACCGCACGGCGTCGTGCTGGCATGGATGAAGGATTACCTTGACCTGTGGCGCGAAGCCGGTTGGGGCTGGGCACTTTGGAATTTCCGAGGGAGTTTTGGTGTGCTAGACAGCGGACGCGAAGACGTCAAGTACGACGATTGGCGCGGCCACAAGCTCGATCGCGCCATGCTCGAACTGCTCCAGAACGGCTGACACGCCACCGCGCAGTCCGGAAGCCCCTTCAGATTCACAGTTCTTGCGCGTCCGGCCAGTGCGCCGGCGGGATTACCCGGCTAGGATCGCAGCATGATGAGGAGCATCTTGAACCGCTTAACTGCATTAACTGCGTGTGGTTGATGAGCCGGCATCAGAAGCATTTCGCCGGCCGCGAGTCGATGCGGCTTGCGAGAGATTGTCACCTCAGCTTCCCCATCGAGCAAATACACAAGCGCGTCGAAAGGCGCCGTGTGCTCGCTCAAGCCCTGCCCCGCATCGAACGCAAAAACTGTCACAGTGCCGCCCGGTCTCCGCACAAGCTCTTTGCTGACGATAGCACCTTCATGGTAACTCACGGCGTCAGCCAGCTTGATCTGGCCACGATCAAACATATTGTCATCGGTCATTTTGTGTCTCCCAAGATTGTATTGTGAAAAGAATAAACCCTTGAATGCATTTGTCAGACCGCGCTTCCAAGAACTCTTGATCCTGGTCAAGATTCCCAAGCATCACTCCCCTGCCCTTTGCAACTGGAACCACTGCGGCGTTTGAAGCGTTGGCCGGGCCCAGCCCCGCCAATGTGATGCCGCCGGGCCTCTCAAATCAACTGCGCGACTTGCCGAGTTGCTGCGATTTCTCGGCCGCTGCTCTTACGGCGCTGATGAAAGCTCCGCGGACGCCCGCTTTCTCAAGTTGATGCAAGCCTTCGATGGTTGTTCCGCCCGGGCTGGTCACCATGTCCCGCAAAACAGCCGGATGCATGCCGCTTTCAAGGACCATCTTTGCTGTTCCAAGGACCGTTTGCGCAGCAAGTCGAATGGCTGTGTCCCGAGGCAATCCGGCAGCCACGCCCCCATCGCTTAGGGCTTCAATCACCAAACAAATATATGCCGGGCCGCTGCCGCTCAGACCCGTAACGGCGTCAAGCAACGGTTCTT
>JARYMD010000536.1 GCA_029907285.1 Verrucomicrobiota bacterium
GCATGTTGAACGTTCCCAGACAGACGTCCCATTAGGTGAACCGATCTGAACGCTCAACATCCAACGTTCAACTCGCAACGTTCAACACCGGAGCGCTGAAAAGCGTAGCGTTCAACAGCGCAGCGCTCATCAAGGGGCGCAGTCGCCGACGCGCTGCCGCTTGCGCAACTTCGGTTCGGGCTATGCAGGGCTGCGAAATATGCCGGCTGGGCGCACACAATGTGACTCGGGCGAGATTTCAGTGTTGAATGGCAGAGCGAAATAATGTCTGGCCATCGGGACGCTGTCATGCTCATGATTTTGGGAAACGGAGAATTGAATGGACTCGACCGCGGCGAGCAAATCGACCCTGACCCGGGGCCAATGGATGGTGCTTTTGGCGGCATTTCTTGGTTGGCTGTTCGATGGATTCGAGCTTGGATTGTTTCCGGTTGTTGCAAGATCGGCGCTTCTTGACCTGTTGAAATCCGTCGATGTCGAAGCCGCGGACAAACTGGTTGGACCGTGGAACGCAAGGATCAATGCCTGTTTTCTCCTTGGTGCGGCCTCGGGCGGATTGGTTTTTGGGTGGCTTGGGGATCGCATTGGGCGGGTGCGCGCGCTGGCATTGAGCATTCTGACGTACTCGCTGTTTACCGGTTTCAGCTACTTTGCGCAGGCGCCCTGGCAACTCGGCGTTTTGCGGTTTGTGGGCGCGTTGGGAATGGGCGGTGAATGGTCCCTTGGCGTTGCTCTTGTGATGGAATGCTGGCCGGAACGGCTGCGGCCGCTGTTGGCGGGAGCGATCGGGGCTGCGGCGAACTTCGGCTTTTTGCTGACCGGGGTTGTAGCTTCACTGAAGCACGTTACAGTTGACTCGTGGCGTTGGATGTTTCTCGTGGGCGCGTTGCCTGCGTTTTTGGTTTTCTTTGTCATAATTTGTGTTCCTGAATCGGAGCGCTGGAAGGCCGCTGTGCGACGCGAAAGTGCACGGCCTGTTCGCGAGATTTTCTCCGGTCGGTTGTTGGGGCCGACATTGCTTGCGATAGCTTTCGCATCCGTGGCTTTGATTGGAACGTGGGGATCGGTGCAATGGCTGCCATTGTGGTCAGACCAACTCGCCGGAAGAACAAATCCGGGCGCAAAAGCACAAACGCAAATGGTTCAGGCGTTTGGTGCCATAGTCGGCTGTTTTGTGGCGCCGTTGGCGGGCGCTCGTCTCGGAAGACGACCATCTTATTTCCTGCTGTGCCTGGCTTCTCTGCTGTTGTGCGGGTACATGTTCCGCGCGATCACGGAGTTCAATCTGACATTTCTGTTGCTTGCTTTTGGGGTGAGTCTCGCCACTGCTTCGTTTTACGGGTGGTTCCCGCTCTATTTCCCCGAACTTTTTCCGACCCGCGCGCGCGCAACTGGTCAGGGGTTGGCATTCAACTTCGGGCGTGTTTTTGCAGCGGGAGGCGCATTATTGCAGGGCGAACTGGTCGCTCATTTTGAGGGCAGTTACGCTCGCGCGGGAGCGGTGGTAACGCTTGTGTACCTTGTGGGGATGGCATTGATCTGGCTGGCGCCGGAAACCAAAGGCAAGCCATTGCCTGAATGAGCGAGTAAGCCTTGCACAGTCCCTCCAAACTGCACAGTGTGATTAGAGTTATGCGCCTGCAAGCTTGCACTGGTCGTCTATCGCGCATTTGGCTTGGGCTGACATTGTTCACGTGCGGTGTGTTGTCGGATGGAGCGGAGCCGCTGCCGGACACAGGACCGCTGGATTTCAGTGGTGACCCTGCACAAAAGATGGTTGATGGCATGCATCGGTACCTTGACCGGCTTCTCGACGAGGCTGCGAAGAAACGCGAATTGCTGTGGAACTCGTTTTTTTCGGCTTCTGATGGCGTGCAACAGTCGCCTGCAGCCGACGCACATCGGGCCCGATTAAAAGAGATTCTGGGTCTCGTTGACAAAGTCCCGCCGGTGAGAATGACGATCATGTCGTCTGTGAAAGCTGTCAGCGGGGCTGACTCGGTTGTGCAGCCTGTGGCGAGAGGATCGAATTTCGTCGTGCACGCGGTTGCATGGACTGTGTTCAGAGGGGTGCACGGAGAAGGGCTTTTGTTGCTGCCGGACAGAGAAGTCGTGGCGGATGTCATTGCGGTTCCGGACTGTGAATGGTCACCTGAGCAGGCGGTTGGCCTTCTGCCAGGGGTGGAAGTTGAACATCAGTTTCCAAGGCGGTTGGCGGAAGCCGGGTGCCGTGTGCTGGTCCCGGCGTTGATTGATCGCGGCAATCGTTTCAGTGGCAATCCCGGTGTGAGACAGATTAAGCACAGCCAGCG
>JARYMD010000537.1 GCA_029907285.1 Verrucomicrobiota bacterium
CGCTGTGTCTGGCTCCAATGACTGCAAAATCCCGCTCCAGAGCTCAGAAACCTCCACAAAGGTGAGATACGCCCCCTCTAGTTCTTGCCAACCTACAACCTATTCTTGAATCCACCGAAACTGTAAAAGTCAGGCCTCCGAAGCTCGTGATTAACACGGGCTTTCGGCCCTTACTGTCAATGATTTGGCTCAGAACCTGGGGCGTTGCCCCAGCCTGCATATTTCGGAATCTGTTGAAGGCGGTTGCTTTGCGAGCCGGCAGATGGAGAGGCGCGGGGTCTGGAGAATCGGACCTAAAATCGTCATGCAAAACCGAGAAGAAACCTGCAGCGAGATATTAGTGGCAATTAGTATGGTTGTTGTCGCTGCGCAGAACAGGTAATGATCGGCTCGAAGGCGGGCGCATGTCATTTTCTTCGAGATCAGGAACTCTGAGCCTGAAGTCGGCGGCCAGGAGCTTTCGCAGCTTCGCAAACTACCGTAATCGAATACTGTTCTTCTGGGGAAAACTTGATCTCTACCAGCCGAGAGTACCGGGGTTGACTCGGCCGATTATTGAGTTGGGAATGTTGTTGGCGCTCGATCTGCAGAGCTGCCTTATGTCAGTGCCACTGCAAATGGCGCAGAGTTCACTGGACCGACTTGACTCGGTAGAACCGGATTTGAGCATCGAGCGCGTCAGAAGCGCTCGTGCCAGTGGTTGGTTCGCCAACGTCCTCCCAGTTGCCTTCTGCGATTGCAGAGCGGCGCTGCAACTGGAATGGCCCTTTACCGCCGGTCCAGTTGATGACAATCCGCCCGCCCTGGATGGCAGCTTTGGAGATTGTGAGGGGTTCAATCGCGGACGGCACGGCATGACCTGATGCCAGATATGCGATCTCGGCCTGTGTCAGAGCGCGGCCCCAGACTGCAATGTCATCGACTGCGCCGGTAAAGAAGTATTGGGCGTTAACGCCGTCGCGTCCGATGCCGGCGACCTGACCGGTTGCCACGAATCCCGTTAGACCCGTGCCGGAGGTGCTGTCATTGCCGGTGTGCGTGTCTTTCAACTCGCCGTTGAGGTAAAGGCGGGCTTCGCCTGCGGTTTCCGAGGCGTTGCCATCGTAAACCCCGACGATATGAATCCATTCGTTGAGAATCAGATCGGCTTCGGGGATACCGGGGCGTGCTGCGTGTCCGTCAACGGTGGATACTTTGAATCGCAGCTCGCGATTGCCGCGGTCGAGGTACACGATGTAGGAATCGCTGGAAGAATCATAGATGCCGCCGAACGACCCTGGGAGTTCGGAAGGGAGCTGTTCCAGTACTGCCCAGACTGATATTGTGACTGCTGCTTCGTTGATGTCCAGGGCGGTGTTGGAAGGAACGGTTACGTAAACGTTCTGGCCATCGACGTGCAATGCGCCGTTAAAACGGGCATTGGGCTCGCTCAGCCATACGGACGGGTTGCCGCCGGACAGGTTGCCATTACTTACGCCAAGCGTATCTGCGATTATTGCGGTGGCTGGGTCAACAAGGCCGTCGTCCATTCGCCAGTGCGCTTTCAATCCCCATGTCAACGATTCGGCCGGGTCGCCGGGCAGGGTGAGGACGGTGAGTGTGGCTGGGTTGCTTTCGATCGAAGTGCGAGAGTCTTTGACGAGGACCGTGTAAGAGCCTGCTGCTTCAGCGTCAACGCGGACGTAAAGCTTGGAGCTGGTGGCACCGTCGATGTTGATGCCGTTATGTTTCCACTGGTAAGTGACAGGTGGGGTGCCGCCAGAAGCGATGACTTCGAACAGGGCCCGTGTTCCGAGAATCGCAGTTTTATCCTGCGGATGCTGTGCGATTGCGAGCGGCTCGGGCTGTTTGGCGACGTATGGGACTGTGTGTCCTGAGGACAAGTACCCGATTGAATCGATGTTCAATGCCTGGCGCCAGATCGCCAGGTCATCCACGGCGCCCACGTAGTAATTGGAGGCCTGCGTACCCGGGCGGCCGATGGCGGCCAATTGCCCGGCGCGCACGTTGGCGGTCAAACCTGTGCCTGGTGCGCCGTCGTGGCCGACATGTTTGTCGATCAACTCGCCGTTCAAGTAGATTCTGGCTTCGCCCACAGTAGGGCTTGCGTTGCCGTCATAGACAGCGACGATGTGCATCCATTCGCCCAGTTTGAGCATGGGTTCGGGGATGCCGGGCCGGGCGGCTTGGCCGTTTGCAAGAGTCACTTTGAAACGGAGCTCTTTATTTCCTTTGTCCGTGTAAATGACGTATTCGTCACCTGCCGAGTCATAGATGGAGCCATAACTGCCCGGGAG
>JARYMD010000538.1 GCA_029907285.1 Verrucomicrobiota bacterium
GGGTGGCACTCAGGAGCAACGCGAGAATCTCAATATTCACCGGCCGTGGGTCGGCGAAAACCGTTTCCTTGAACAGGTTTTCAAGGTCCACGAATTCAAAGACCGTTACCTTGGCTATATGCGTGAGTTCAGCCGAACGATCTTTCGACCCGAGCGGTTTCACCAGCAAGTCGATGAAATCGCCGCTGCCATACGGCCTTCCGTGCGCGAAGAATCAGAGGAAAAACTCGCTCGGTTTGATCGGGTGGTCGCGGGTGAGTCTGTGCCGAGGATTATGTTTGGAGGCGGTCCCGGCGGACAAAACCGTTCGCCGGACAGGTCGGTCAACAATTCGGATGGAAACGACCGCGGCATGCCGTCGCCGTTCTTTGGCCCTGCGCCAATGCGAATGCCCGGACCACAAATGGCCTCGGGCGGTGGCGGAGAGGGCAGGGGAGCTTCCATGGGGTTTCCGAGGTTTGGTCAACCTGAACCGGTGAAACCGATCAAAGCTTTTGTTCAGGCTCGGGCGAAATCTGTCAGCGATCAGCTCGAGGGCAAAACTGTGGCTTCGGCAGGGGTCATAGGGTTCCCGGGGTTCGGCGGACCCGGGGGTCCGGGTGGTCCTGGAGGGCCTGGCGGTCCGGGAGGCATGCGCGAGTTTCGTCCGCCGCCGGGCTTCGGTCCCGGCATGTTCATTGGCCCGGCACTGGTTGATGCGCTCGATAAAGACAAAGATGGCCAGCTTACAAGGGACGAGTTGGTTGGTGGGTTTGGCGCATGGTTTGAGACATGGGATGCAGACCATGACGGGCAGCTTGTTGAACGAGAATTGCGCGCCGGATTGAACATTGTTTTCTCGCCGTTCCGGGGTGGTAATCGCGGACCGCAATTCCCGTTTGGCGGACCCGGTCCGGATGGTCCGCCGCCAATGTTCCCTGAGTAATGCATCAGCCCGGAAATCACGCCGGAACGACTGTTTGCGTGCGCGCAACGTCTGTGGCTGAAATATCTCGGACTGAAACATCTATGGCAGAAGAATACTGAGCAGAGAAATGTCTGACATAAAAATGGTCCATCAAACAAGTTGTCGCTTGCCACTATACCGAACATTCACCCTGACCTCATTTTTCTGCCACTACCAATCTTGAATTGGCCGAAGCACCGCTGAGGGCCGGCCATACGCCGACAGGCAGAAGGCGGAATCAGTGGCTGTGCAGTTTGATGGCATGGGGCATGACAAGTATGGGAATTTGCGATTGCTGCGTGTGCTGTTCGAGAGGGTAGTGCAGGGCGCAAACAGTGGGTCTGGGTTGGCGGTCTGAATCTGAGTTCACAGATCAAAAATCACCGTGGCTTCATAACCGGCATCGGTTTTTTGCAATTTGAGACCGTGCCTTGTGACCGCTTTGATTTCTGTGTGGACAGTGTGACGCAGCGGGTCGATCTGTTCACCATGCACTTGTGCAGTCAGGACGCCATTCCCAGCCTCTGTTACATCAAAACGACAATAGAGTCTGTGATGCACAACGTGCCGATAATTCAACTCCGAAAGCCACGCCACCAGCAGTGTCTCGAGGTCGTCTGCAGACACTTCAAGTGGCTCTGACTGTGCTGGAACAACAGAGGAAAGGTCGGTCAGGATGAAAAACATCCCTATTGCTGCCCTTTCGAACAGCAAAGCCAGTGTGCTTGCTCGCACAACCAAACCAACATCTGCGGTGTGATCTATCAATTCTACACCTTCGCAAATCTCTTTTCCCGAGCATTCGGCTGGTTCTTTGGATCGCTGGTGGGGTTGTTCCGCCTGCTGCAAGACCTTTTCATGCACTGTGATTCTCGGATCAGCGATCCATGTGCTCTTGCAGGCCGGACAGCGAGAGGGTTTCCGCAGATCGTTTTCGCTGAAAGTGAACCCGCATTTCCTGCATCGGCCCGGTGTTATCTCCACTTCGCAACCGGTGTGCTGAAGTGAGAGCAACACATGCCGCAGTTCTTCGTGCACTGCACTCCGTTTCACGCCCAGCAACCGCGCAATTGCTGAAAGCGGCAGCGACTTGCCAACCATGAATTGTATCAGGTCTTTTCGCGAAATGCGGTCTTCAGGGCGCGGCATACAAGTTGTGCGGTCTGTCTGGAGAACACCGTGTTATCGGGCTCGCTTGGTTCCGGCGGCTCGCGCCTTGCAAGCCATTTTGGTGCCTCAGGTGTTTCCGGTTTCTTGAATGTATTTCTTGATCGCGGCGGTGAAGTATTCAGAGCCCAAACCGAAAGTTTCCCGCGCCGGCCGCGGGTCGCCGACGTTGT
>JARYMD010000539.1 GCA_029907285.1 Verrucomicrobiota bacterium
ATCGTAGTGACGGCGCTGGCGTTCGCCAGCGCGAGCTTCGCTCAACAAGCTGACAAACCACCCGTGCCCGGTACGTATTTTTCGGCCAAGGATTTTGAGTGGAGTCCGCCGTGGCCTTTCAATCCGCACCCGGAGCTTGAGGCGGTCGAAATCGCGCCGGGCATTTTCCTCTTTGACGACACGGCCATTCCCGACACGCCGGAGCAAGCTGAGGCCCGAAAACGGCGGCAGGAGGCCGACGCTTTGGCCAAACTCATTGCCGCTGATCCCGTGCTTGCGGCAGCAGTGCGACAGCAGGCAGAACAAGCGGCAAAGCTGGCACAAGAAGCCCTGGACGGACGAATCCAGCAGGAGTTTGTTCCGTGGCTGCACACAGACCAACGGCTCGCTGATGGCAACGTCACCGACGAAGCCGGTCGCTCGGAGTTTGCCAAGGCCAGCCTTCTTGCTCTGTCCGAGGTATTCGCTCAAAAGGCTGCGCAGGACAAGCGGGCAGTCAGAGAATTTCTGGCTTTGAGCGGATTTGACGCGTCTACGCGTCTTGAAGACGGCGGCGTGAGCGCCATCGTGGCAGTTCTGAACGGATTGCCGCGTTCGATGGCGACGTGCAACTCCGTGGCGGCCGACACAGTCGGCACGGATGAGCTTTGGCCGGGCGGAAACACAGGATTCAACCTCACAGGAACAAACATTGCCATTGGATTGTGGGACGGCGGTGATGTTCGCATCTCTCATCGCGAGTTCTCCACGAACGGCGTGAGGGTCATAGACATTGACGGGCCAAGCATCTATGGAACAAACGACCATGCCACCCACGTTTCAGGAACGCTAGCCGCTTACGGTGTCACAAATCGCGCTCGCGGGATGGCGCATCGAGGAAGAGTTTACGCAGCAGATTACGAGAGCGATTTCGCAGAAATGCCAGGCGCAGTTGTGACAAATGGTTTTCGCATTTCCAACCACTCCTACGCCTATCAGGCGGGTTGGGGTTACACCAGCATTGGTGGAACGATTTACATGGTTTGGTGGGGAGACATCGTGGTGGACCCGAACCAGAGCTACTTGTTTGGGTTTTACAGTGAGGCATCCCAGACAATTGACCAAATCGCCAACGCCGCTCCGTGGTACTTGCCCGTTTGGGCGGCGGCCAACGAGCGCGGCTCTGCGGGAGCGCCTATCTACTCGCCGTCCTTCGGCTACTACACGTTTTCCAATGGTGTCGTGATCGTTTCGACCGCGAACCGGCCCAACGACGGTGACGCTTGCGGCTACGATACACTGCCGGAACAAGCCTGCGCCAAGAACATTCTAACGGTCGGCGCGGTCCATGGCATCACCAACGGCTACGCAGGCTCGAACAGCGTCGTGATGTCCACATTCAGCAGTTTCGGCCCAACGGATGACGGGCGCATCAAGCCGGATGTGGTGGCGGATGGCGTGAACCTTTTCTCGACGGTCGCCACAAACGATAGCTCGTACGCCATCTACAGCGGTACCAGTATGGCAACGCCCAGCACCGCCGGTTCATTGGCGTTGCTGACGGAACTTCACACGCGGCTTTACGGCACAAACCAGCCCATGCTGGCTTCCACGCTGAAGGGGTTGGCCATCCACACCGCCGATGAGGCGGGCACAGCCGCCGGGCCAGATTACCGTTTCGGCTGGGGGTTGTTGAATGCTCGCAGGGCGGCGCTGCTTATTCAAAGCAATTATGCCAGCGGCTCTCTGGCGCACATCAAGGAAGTGCGCTTAACCGGCGGGGATTATATCGAATTTCCGGTTGTGGCGGCGGGCGGACAGCCGCTCACCGTGACGGCACAGTGGAATGATCCAGCGGGAACACCTCCTGCTGCGTCGCTTGACCCGACGAATTGGATGCTCGTCAACGACCTCGACTTGCGAGTGATTGCGCCAAACGGCACGACGAACTTCCCCTGGGTACTCAATCCCACCCCGCCCACCAATGCCGCGACCACAGGCGACAACGTCCGGGACAATGTCGAGCAGGTTGTCATCTCAAACCCCGCAACAAACGGCATCTACACGGTGCGGCTCACGCACAAGGGCACGAACCTGGTGGCGGCAACGCCCGGAGCAACGAACGAGCAATGGGTTTCGATCTTGGTTTCCGGCAACCTCCCACAGCCTGCGCCGCCGCTTCGGATCACGAGCATCACCATGTCGAGTTCAAACACGGCTTTGCTGAAATGGGACTCGGTAGTCGGGCGCGTGTACCAGGTCCAGCACCGGAGCGATGTGGCCACAGGCACTTGGTCCACCAGCAC
>JARYMD010000053.1 GCA_029907285.1 Verrucomicrobiota bacterium
CGAACAACGTGTCTGTCCCCATGTCGCCATTTGAGGGTCCATCCGCCGACTTCGGCAACTGCACATCGAAACAAGGGACGATTTGCCCGCCACCCCACAATCAGGGGGCAAAACCCAAACTGCGAGCCTGGCACTTTATTTGGGTCCACACCCAGAGAACCAGCCTGTCACTTTATGCGACTCAGACCCAAAGGCCGTACCATTGTGACCGCATTACCGGCTGCCAGAGAAGCAGATACACAGGAATGGACCAAACTCGCGGCGCGGAAATCTTCGCAAATATGAATGATTCTTCAATATAACAATCCAGCCCGGCGTAGCTGGAACCAAAGCAGTTTGAGGGGCACCGAGCCGGCGACCGCGACCGTTCCTGAGCGCTGCGATGTTGAACGTTGGACATTGAGCCTTCCTTTCGGTTGACCTGCCGGTCGTCTGTCTGGGAACGCTCAACGTACAACGCTCAACGTAGAACGTTCAAAGAATCTACTGCACCAGTGATTGCTCAATTCAAAGCCGCCTGAAGGCGGGACTCCGGCCGCCGCGGGCGGATCGCGCCATTGGCGCTGCCAGCCCGCGACGCCGTTGAACGTTGTGAGTTGAACGTTGGACGTTGAGAGTTCCTTTCGGTTGACCCGCCGGTCGTCTGTCTGGGAACGCTCAACGCTCAACGCTCAACGTGCCCTGCGAACCTGCCCAATCGCTACCGACTCACTCCCAAAGGCCGCCCCGTGTTGACCGCGTTGCCGACGGCCAAGGGAGCAGACACGGCGAACTTGACCGAACCCCAGCCTGAGAATCTTCGCGAATCTAATCGAGGGTGGTGATACGATGCGGTTCTGCGGCGATGAGTTTCGAGCCAAGGCGGATCATGGCTGGTTCATCGTTTACGTTGTAAATGAAGCTTGATTTGCCGCGAACACACATGATTACCCCTGCTGGCGCGTCAAGCCGCATTCCCAGCGGCCGCAACAGCGTCGCTCGCAGCGGATCAAGAAACTGCTGTGGGAGTCTTGCCCAGCCGAGTTCGGTTGGCGGGAGCAGGTATTCGCCCGTTCCGCGGTAGTCTGTGTCACTGAACGACCGGATGTTCAATACGAGCACTCGGCCGGCGCCAACCTGCCTGTGGGTTAGCAGCGGCACAACAAGGCCATTGCAATCCGCTTGGGACAGTACTCCGGCTGTTGTGGGCTTGAGGCTCGAGTCAACTTCGACCACAGCGCTGTTAGCCGCTGCGTTGCGCTCTTCGAGTCTTCCAAGTCCGGTTAGCCCTGTTGCAACTGCACCTGCGATGTCCTGTGCCCAGCGACCCGATTTGCGCAGGAACGAAGGCGTCAGAATCAAAGTGGCACCACGGCGCAAATGTCGCTTGACGAGGAATTGGATGTCCGGATCGGCCACCGCATGCGCCGCCAGAAAAACCACGCGGCTGTTGTCCGGATACGTAGCAACGGGAACAATCGGCAAGCCAATCATTCCCAGGTAATCTGCCAGAAAGAGATTGTCATCCGCGTCTGAGTTGGGCGGTTTGTAAAAGTAAACGCCGTCTGGTTCGGCATTTTGGATCGATTTGGCGATGGCAATCAACTCTGGCAGGCGTTCGGCAAGCAGTGCGTCGCCGGGATGTTTTGCTGCAACGTCTCCAAGCCGGAACAAAGTCAGCTCGCGCGCACCGGCTAGCACGCTCATGCAAGCCTGATCAATGAAATTGAAGGCGCTGCATTCGATGTGGTCGAACCATGCGCCGCGCACCTTTTCGCCTGCGATTGACCTTATCCACATGAAATTGACGTAACCCTGGGTTGGCTGGACGAATCCCATGCGTCTTGTGCGGGGGTTGCGCACCTCGGTCCCAACCCAGACCTTGTCGAACTTCCCGGCCATTCGCACAGGATCGTATCCGAACAAATGGAATCGGTCGTACCACTGTGGAAACTTGATTATCAACCTCACGTTCTGTCGCGTTTCGCGCGCGGGCTGATGGACAAGCAAACCAATCAACGAAACAAGCAGGTCGCGTCTGTACGCCGACCACGAACGCCCGGCGCGAGCGCGGTCGGCCTGAGCTGACACATCGCCCGTGCAAAAGAAATCATCGATTATCAGCTCATCAAACACACGTGCGTTCTCTCTGAAAAAGCCGCTGACGTCGGCGCGAGTCTTTTCGGATTCCCAGTCAAGCCAATCCAGTCCGCCAGTTTGTCGAACGCCGAAAGTCTTTCCCGGCACGGTTGCGATCCCGCCGGAGCAGTCGATCCCGTGAGACTTGAGGTAGTCGCGAACCGTCGCAAGGGTTGCCGGGTCAACATATTCGTCACCGCGGCGGCCTTCCAAGAACACCCGCGACACGCCAAGCCGCGTCAGCATCGGCAGCGTGTTTGTGCGGGCTTCAGTTGATGCGAGGTGGCTTTGAACATCGCCGGCAGTCGCATAAACGCTGACCGAGAGCTGTGGTTGACCGGCGCGCGCTGCACCGAGTCCAACAACGACGGCAACGCAGATCAAACGGGAAGTGAGCATATTGCGGACGCATCCTGACGAATTCTCGCCGCAATGGCAAATTGTCAGATGTTAGAGTTCCGCGTTTACGCGGAAATGAAGCACTGTTTGTCACAGGTTCGGCGCGCCCTACCTGGATTCAAGGGTTCATGCATGGTAGGGCTCGCTGTCCTCAGCGAGCCGCATAGAAAGTGCCTGGCACTTGATTTGCCCTATGGGGCTCATGAGGTTGTCAGGGGCTGACCTGTTACAAAGATGCCCCCCTACGGGGGCTGTGCGTCTGTTTGGGAACGTTCAACGTGGAACGCTTAACGTGCAACGTTCAAAGGAATTGCTGCACAATGAGTGCTCAATTGAAAAGCCGCCTAAAGGCGGGACTCTAACGGCCGCGGGCGTACGAGGCCATTGGCGCGGCAAACCCGCGGCCCCTATGAACGTTGTGAGTTGAACGTTGCACGTTGAGCGTTCCGATCGGTTCACCCAGTGGGCCGCCGGTTTCGGAATTGCGTGATTTGCCATTTGATCTAGTCTTGGCCCATGCTGTCGAACGTATTGAGGTGTTGGGCGTTATGCATTTTGTGCGCCTGTTTGGCAAAGGCGGATGATATTGTGCCAGCGCCGCAAGGGTTCAAGCAGGAGATCGCGAAGTCCTACACAGCGGCACATGGTTTACCGCAAAAACCTGTCCAGTTCGTGCACATTGGGCCAAGTGGGCGTGTCTTTGCGTTTTGCGACGGCAGATGGCTGGCAATGGATGGCGAGAAATGGCAGGAAGTCAAGGAACTAACGCCGCGCTTTGAATCGGAGTTCGTTTTCCCCGGAGCCAATGGGGCGCCTGTGAAGGTGCCACTGCCATGGCGGAACGTCAGACAGTTGGTGTGCAGGCAAGACGCTGCATGGGTTGGAACAGAGACGAACCTTGTGCGCGTGGACGGCAGGCAAATCACCACCGTTCCACTGCCAAGAAACTTTTTCTTGCGCGGGCTTGCCGTGGGGGAAGATGGCCGGCTTCTTGTCGGCGGCACAAGCGGTCTGTACGAGTTCGTGAACGACGCATGGTTCAGGCTCGCCGTGCCTGACAAGCAGGGCAGAAGATGGGCTGCGCGGGATGTGGCGTGCGTGGCGCTGGATTCGGAGCAGCGCATCTGGTTTGGGATCAGAGCGGGCGTTGCGTGCAAAGAGACTGCCGATTGGCGTTTCTACGAGGGCGAAGACGGCCTTCCATGGAGCGAGTTCACCTGCATGCGCATTGGGACTGGCGGCGAGGTTTGGTTCGGAACAACCCTCGGCGCGATAATGTTCGACGGAAAAGAGTTCCATTACCGTCAAGGTCCGCGCTGGCTTCCAAACGACAATGTCAACGATATCGCCCTGAGCAGTGACGGCACGGTGTGGTTTGCCACTTCAGGCGGTGTTGGCTGCAACCGGCGAGTCGATTTCACCCTGGCAAAGAAAGCCGCCTTTTACGAAGACGAAATCGAACGCTACATAAAACGAACCCCTTTCGGGTATGTGGCTGAGGCAGCTCTGAGAGTTGCGGGCGACAAGTCCACCGCCGACCCACAAGACAGCGACAACGACGGGCTGTGGACCGCAATGTACGGAGCGGGAGAGTGTTTCGCTTACGCAGCCACGGGCGACCCAAAGGCCAAGGAACGCGCCCGGAAAGCCTTTGAAGCACTTCGTTTCCTCCAAAAAGTCACCCAGGGCGGCACGCATTCTCCGCCAAAGGGTTTCGTCGCCCGCACGATTCGGTCTGCGGAACTCCCAAACCCCAACACGGGACGGCTCGAGGCCGATCGAGAGCAGCAAAAGCATGATTCATTGTGGAAAGTGTACGAACCGCGTTGGCCCCTGAGCGAAGACCGGCAATGGTATTGGAAAAGTGACACAAGCAGCGACGAGCTGGACGGCCATTATTTCTTTTATCCGCTCTATTTTGATTTTTGTGCCGACACTGAATTGGAAAGAGAACGCGTGCGGGAAGTGGTTCGGGACCTGACGGATCATCTGCTTGAGCATGGGCTGGTGCTTGTGGACCATGATGGACGTCCGACTCGTTGGGCAATCTATGCGCCTGAATACTTGAACCGTGATCCGCGGTGGTATCCCGAACGCGGCCTCAACTCGCTCAGCATTTTGAGCTATCTGACAGTCGCAGCACACGTCACAGGCGACTCCAAGTACACCGATGCCGCAAAGAAACTGATTGATGAGCATGGGTACCACCAAAACGCAATGTACCCAAAAGTACAGTTCGGTCCGGGGTCGGGCAATCAGTCGGACGACGAAATGGCTTTCATGTGTTATTACAACCTGCTGCGGTACGCGAAGGACGAAAACCTGAAAGCGCAAATCAGGTTTTCTTTGTTCAGTTATTGGGCAAACGAAGCGCCGGAAATGAATCCACTGTTCAATTTCATCTGCGCGGCGCACTGTGCGGGACATTCTCATGCCAACCCGTTTGGCCGGTTCCCGATAACACCATGGGAAGGCTGGCTTGACGATGCGCTGCGCACGTTGCGCGGCTTTCCATTGGACAGGATCAACTGGCCGCACCAGAACAGTCATAGGCTCGACGTCGTGCGCTTGCGCCCGCCCCAGTCGATTGATCCGTATGACATCGACCGGCGTCCGCGGGGGTACCGCGCCAACGGCAAGGTGCTGCCAGTGGAGAATCGCCACTTCAATCACTGGAACACGGACCCGTGGGTGCTTGATTACCGCGGGAACGGCAACGAACTCGCATCGGGCACAGTTTTTCTCCTGCCTTACTACTTGGGGCTTTACCACGGGTTCATTCAGAAGCCTTGAGGTCTGCCGACGCGAGGCCGCACGCAACTTCGAAGGCACTGTCGGATGTCCGGCGGAGCCGAGTCGGTCTATACTTCCCCCGGGCGCATTACCGGCCGGTGCCGGGGGTGGCCGGGGTGGGCGATGCCGAACTGGCAGGGGGCGCGTTGGTCAAGGGCGCGGGGATTTGATCTCCGAGCTGGCTGCGCAGTATGGCAGCGGCTTCGGGGCGCAGCCCGGTCTGGGGATCAAGGAGCCGCCGAAGAACGTCATCACGCATTTCAGACAGCGGCCTTAGTCCGACTCGCTTTTCCGACGGGCCGCCGACGATCTTGCTTTGGTATCGAGCCCAGATTGTGCGAGCGAGGGCTTGGTACCCGTTGTAGGTGTCAATTTCGCCGTCGATGAGGTTCAGGTACGACTGTTCAAACGCACCATAAATGTTCGAAATCGTCCGGTTCATGTCAGTTTCGCCGAGGTCTTCGCCGAACCTGCTGAGGACGTACTCGTCGAGTGTCATGTTTTCCGGGTAATCTTTTGGATACTTTTCCTTGATGATCTTGAACCAGCGCTCAGCTTCACGGGGCCGGCTGTGGACGTAGAGGTAATTGACGGCGTTCAGAAGAAAGTTCTTATGGGCACGGGCGATGTGATCGCGCATTTCCTGGTCTTCGGCCATTGCCTCCTCGTAAGCAGCGTTTGTTTTTTCGACCAGATCGATGTTCTCACCGAAGCGAAATCCCTCACCACCCTTGTTCTCGATGAGCCGGCCGCGTTTGAAAGCAAGGTCCATTGACTGATAAATGACGCGCCGGAGCTGGATTAGTTCCTCCTTTTTTCTTGCGTTGCGTTTGCCGACCACGGCCCAGTAAATGGCGTGCGCCTCTGGCAGCCGCCATTCGAGCGGCCCGTACTGCTGGTCAACTTCCTTCATAATGGCGGGGTCCATTTTGAATTCCTCGCGCAAACGCCGGGCACGCGCGGCTGCCTCGGGTGTCTTTGGATCGATCAGCTCGTCGAAATTGGGGTGTCCGCTGCCCAGCACTTCCTGCATCCAACCCGCCCAAATGCTCTTGTAGTACAGGTGCATGTCGTCGAGGTTATGCCCCATCTTGTTTTGGAAATGCCATGCCAGCTCGCGGTAGATGGGAACCTCGCGTGGGTTGTATTTGAGTGCTTCGTCACGGAGCAATTGGATGCCACGGTACACCCATCGCCAGCGGTCCGCCGGATCGCTGAATTTGATCGAGATGTTGTAGGACATGTCCCACGCCTGGACAATCCAGACGGTGGTGTTGTGCGGGGTGAGTTTGGTGATCCAGTCCGCAAGCTGCACTTTTTCGAAGTACTTGTCTTCGTCCTGGAGTTCCATGGCGCGGACCCAGAGCGCATTGGCGATCAACCCCCTGAAACCGCCGAGGACAACCGTCGTGAACGCCACCAATGGTGGGGCGTTCTTTGGCACTTCGAGCCGTGTCAACCCGAGGGCTTCGCGCCGTTTGTTGAGCGAGTTCTGCGAATAGAAAGACGACGTCAATAGCAAGCCCGCAAGGGCAATCAACACAATCTTCTTCAATTTTGACCCCGAGCCTGTCATGGCGTCATCCACGTTGACCTGCGGTTGCCAGCTCGCGTTTGGTGAAAATGCTCATTCCGAGCGCGGCAAACAAACCGCCCATCACCACAACAATCTGCAAAATGGCGCGAATCAACTGCCACCATGATATGCTGCGACCGGTGCTGAGTGAATCGATTGGCGAAAAGCCTCGCACCATGTTCACTACTCCAAGCAAACCCTTGAATACAAGAACGGTCGCAGTGTCAAAAACCGTCGGTTCATCTGCCATGCCAGTGTCCGGGTTCACGCTCAGTATTGTTCCCTGTTCGATTATTGTCTTCATCGTGCCAGTCGAAAACGCCACAACAAGCAGCCCCAAAGAAACAAATGCGGCCACGGGGAAGGACAGAAAACTGGATGCGGCCAGGCCCAAAGCAGCCAGCAACGCCATCCAACAGAAAACTATTGCCACGCCGCGGAAGTAGTTGAGCGCGAATCCGCCCTCCCGGTACAGAACCTCAAAACCGTCTTCGAGCGGAAACAAAACCGCAGTGTCGTTTGGGTTCGTGAACTCGACGGTCAGGATGCCGCGGTCGTCGAACAGATTCGCCGGGATTGAACACTCATGAAACGTTTCCGGCGCCTGGCTGAGCACAGCCCTTGCGCGCCGCGGCGACTCTGGCGGGCCTGCCTCCCAAATGGCGGTAAGCGTCCCGCTCGGCGGTTTTTCGGCGGCGAAAAACTTGATTCGCAGAAACATGGGCTTGTCGCGCAGCAATTGTTTGGCCAAACCGACATTCACCTGCCATCTCCGGGTCATGCCTGGCGGGACAACCTGCAATCTGGCTTTGAGCTGTTCGCGCAACAGCCTCCGCAGCTCGGCGGGCGGCATTCTGGCGAGGGCTTCGTTCGACTTTATTCGCTCGGCCATCAGCCGTTCAACCGTGGGCTCAAGGTCGGGCATCGGCTCACGCAAAGAACCCCGAGCAACAAAAATCTCCTGATTCAGCACTTCTCTTTGTTCTGGCGGGAGCTTCTTGGCACGCCATTGGAGCTGGACATAAACTGCGCCTGTCGATATCGCCAGCATGAGCGCGTTTAAGAAAAGAATCCCCAGCCACTTGCCAAGCCAGATTTGCCATCGAGCAACGGGTTTCACCGCCACGACCTGGATTTGGCATTCCTCGATTTCACGTGCCAGTGTGCCGCACGCCAGCCAGAGAGTCGTCAGCCCCAGCACTGCAGTGATAAGCCCGAGGTTGTATGTCAAAACAATTTGCGTCAGACCGCGCGCCGTGCCGTCGTCCTTGATCACCGCCGGCAACAGCAGTACCGCCCCAAGCAGAAGAGTGAGCAGGACGGGCACGAGCCGGAACCGAAAGGCGGCCTTGAACGTCAAACGTGCTATGGCGACCAAAGCTTGCATGTCAAACCGTGGTTTCCGTTGGTTGGAATCTGTCCGGTCTCATGACTTGTCGCCGAGAAGACCGGAAAGTTTCTTGTCCGCCTGCTCCAACACGTCTTCAGGCGGAGGCGTTTCAACCCGCGGCGAAGGCGCCGGTTCCTTCCTGGCCTCGGCAAGCGCGTCGAGTTTGGCAGAATCGATTTTCTCCGTCGGCGCCACCGCAGCAACCTGCGGCTCGGGTTTCTTCTCTGGCAAGGTCAACCGCTCGAGCACACGCTCGGCAGCGCTCGGTCCTTCGGCTTCGCCTCGCAAGTATGCAGCCACACGATGACCGGAAGTTGCGCCTGAGGTTGTTTCGCTTTGTTTCGCGCGTTCGACCACGCTGAGGAAATAGCTTTCAAGGTTCTGCGTTGGCGTATCCACCTCCAGCTTCCCGTCCCCAACTTCCTCGCGTATCATGTCCAGAACACGTTTCATTGTCTCACGCGAGAGTATCGGCGTGGTGATTCGAATCGCATCAGGCGTTGCCAGCAGTTCTTTTAATGTACCGATGGCCTGGATGCGGCCGCCGTAGTAGATGACGACTCGATCACACACGTCTTCGACATCGGCAAGGAGATGGCTGCTGAGAATGACGGTCTTGCCACGGCGCGCAAGGGCCAACATAAGGTCTTTGACCTCCCGGCAACCAATCGGGTCGAGCCCCGAGGTTGGCTCGTCCAACAAAACAAGGTCCGGGTCGTTGATCAGCGCCTGTGCCAGACCGATCCTGCGCTGCATGCCCTTGGAAAACTCGCCTATGGTGCGTCGGCGGACTTCGGCAAGGCCGACCATCTCGAGCAGCTGCTCGATTCTCTTGCGCCGCTCCTTGTTTGGCAAATGGAACAAATTGCCAAAAAAATCGAGTGTCTCGGCCGAATCCAGATAACGATACAAGTACGATTCCTCGGGAAGATACCCAATGCGCTGTTTTGTTGCCACGTGCCTCGGCGAATGCCCGAACACTTCAATGATCCCTTTGGTCGGATAAAGCAGCCCGAGGATCATCTTGACGGTTGTGGATTTGCCCGAACCGTTTGGCCCAAGCAGCCCAAATACCTCGCCGCGACGAACATCAAAGCTCACATTGTCCACAGCCCGCGCTTTCGGGCGTCCCCAGAAATCCTTGAAAATCTTGGTAAGCCCGCGCACAGACACGACGATATCGTCACTGACACGCTGCTCTTGCGCGCTGCTTGTCGCGCTCGATGTCACATTCTTTGTTTCAATTGCAACCATGACCGTAACTTCCGCCAAAGACAGGCCTTTGCGAATCTGCCGTTCATCAGCAGTGCGGTATCCAAGATACTTTGCTGCTGTTGTCAAGGCAAACGGCTATTTACCCCCTACGCCCCCGAAAAACCAGACATGCCAAGGCTTTCAGGATCGCCAAAGAGGAGAACCGCAGACATCTTCAAACTAGCAAGCACATCCTGCTTCGACAACTGCGCGTCTTGCAGCACACTTCATCATGCGCCGAAATCCATGGGTTTTCCCCCCCATTCTCTGAACGCCGCCATATCAAAGCCCTCGCGGTCCCTCGCAAGTCGAAAACAAGACGCAAAACCATTGCAGGTGCAAACGCTGCGGCATGCTACGCCAGTCCGACCATGATTGAGACGGTTGTGTGTGCCGGGTGTGCGGAAAAACCAACCATGCGTGGGTCGAGGGCGTCTGCAAAGCCTGCGGTGCAACCTGCACGCATCCTGAACTGGCGGAACTCGGTGCCGAAGGTGTCGATGGCTCCACAGCACACGTCAGCCGGTTTCATGTTTGCCCAACGTGTGGCGCCAGAGTAGCTCTCAAATGAGAATTCCAACCCGAAAATCGTCGCCGGCCACCCCCTCGGATTCACCCTTTCCTTCAGCCCGGTGAGATTTCCGCGTTACGCGGCTTTTGCCTTGGCGTGCGCGGCGCCAACGGCACAGAAAGATCGCAATGCGGAGGCACTGAAGCACCCTGGGCAGAAAAACTCGGGGCAGAACCAAGTTGGGCAGAAACATTGTCCGGCGAACAAGCCGATGTTCTGCCACTGCGGCGAACATCCATCTCCAACTTCATTTTTCTGCCGCCAATTTTTCTGCCGCCGCTCATTCATTTTCGGGCCAGTTTCCGTGGCTCAAATAGGGTTTGAGCCTGGCCTTGAGCGTCTCACGGGCTCTGTGGATGAGCGACTTGGTTGCCGACACGGACCGGCCAAGCACGCGAGCGATCTCCTCGTATGAAAGCTCCTCTTCGCGGCACAATAACAGTGCGATTCGTTGTTTGGCTGGCAAGGCACGGATGGCTTCTTCGACCTTGCTTTCCAACTCGTTCTTGAGCAACAAGTCACTCGGATCACGATGGCGGATGTCTGCCACCTGGCGGGCCGCATCGCCATCGCCAGCGGCATCCTGTTGATCGAGAGACTCGGCAGGATGACGCGCTCTGCGGCGGATTTCGTTCAGGCAAAGATTGCGCGCAATCGTGAAAAGCCATGTCGAGAACTTCGCCGACGGTTTGTATCGGTGAGCTGACTTGTGGACCTGTACGAAGACGTTCTGGGCAAGGTCTTCGGCTTCTGTCGGGTCCGGCAGCGCACGGTAAACGAGGTTCATGACAGGCTGTTTGTACTTTTCCACCAGAACGGCAAAAGCCTCCATGTCGCCGCGTTTGACGCGGAGCATCAGTTCTGTGTCTGGGTCATGGCCGGCGCCCATCGCGTGGCACTCTATCAAACAGCTCAAGCCGAACAAGGTTGCAGAGTTTGGGGGTGCAGGCTAGTTTGTGCGCACGCCGTGATTGGATTGCGGCTTGTTTGAATGGAAAACCTGTTGAATCATGTTTTTATTGGCATTGCGGTGCTGTTCATGTTCAGCGCCTCGATATTCGTGCACGAATTTGGGCATTTTCTTGTTGCGCGCCGGCGCCGCATGAAGATTGAAGAGTTCGCGATCGGCTGCGGCCCGAAGATTTTCAGCCGCACGCGGAATGGCATACTGTACTCCTTGCGGGCATCGCCCATACCGATCGGCGGGTTCGTCAAACTTCCGCAGATGGTGACCTCAGAAGCAGTCGAGGGCAAGAGCGAACCGGTCCCTCCTGCGCCGCCGTTGTCGAAGATACTTGTGGCTTTCGCAGGGCCGCTGATGAACGCGATATTCGCTTTCGCCGTGGCGACCGTAATCTACTTTGTCGGTTTGCCGGTCCTTGTGAACCCCTCGGTAATCGGGCACGTCGATCCGGAGTCGTCTGAAGGCAAAACGGGGATTCGCCAGGGCGACAAAATCGTCGCAATCAATGGCAAGCCGGTCAGTTCGTGGGAGGAAGTCAACACAATCACTGCGTTGGCGCCGACAAATGTTTTCCAGGTAACGATTGAACGCGATGGTGCAACGACAAATTACGTCCTCACCGCGCGCGCGCATGAAAGCGTCGGCCTGAAGTGGCTGAACCTCGACCCTTACCAGCGGCCGGTGGTCGGTGCGGTCGAACCCGGCATGCCAGCCGAGCAGGCCGGACTGAAGAAGGGTGATCATTTCTTGTCTTTTGACGGCGTGCCGGTGATAAGCCAGGAACACCTGATCGAGTTGGTCAAGAAAAGCGAAGGCAAACTGAGCGAAGTCGTTGTCGAACGCGAAGGTCAAAGGCTGACACTTCATGTCACTCCCAAGTACGATCCCAAGACGCAGCGGGGACGGATGGGGATCGTTTTTGCCGGCGGCGTTTACCAGGTGGTGCGGCCCGGCCCGCTCCCATGGGAGCAGTTCGCATCGGTCTGGAACAAGACGATCGGCGCTTTGGTGGCCGTCATGCACTCGAGCAAGACCGGGGTCCGTGCGAGCGATTTCAGCGGTCCGGTTGGCATTTTGGCCGCCATGGCCGTGGAAACCAAAACGGATTACAGGCTGGCTTTGAAGTTTCTTGTCCTTTTGAATGTCAGCCTTGCATTTCTGAATCTCCTGCCGGTCCCGGTGCTTGATGGCGGCCACATTTTGTTGGCGGTGATCGAGGCATTATGGCGCCGCCAGCTCAACCCGCGAATAGTTGAATACGCCACGAACGTTTTCGGCATTCTCATAATATCCTTCGTCTTGTACGTGACATTTTTCGATTTCAGGCGGCTGCCGTTGCTCAAGGCAATGTTCGACCGCGACGTCCACGTCCAGGAAGCCGCCACCCCGCCGTCGGGACTCTCAACAAACCCAGCACCTGCTGAATCTGTCCGGTGAACCAAATGCGCTTCTGCGCCTCGTTGTACAGATACACTCGCAGAAAAACACGCGCCGTTGCAGTGGGCGACCCCGCCCACGGCGGTGTCATAATCGGCGGCGATCACCCCATCGTGAAGCAATCGATGATCACCGCCGACACGGCTGACACCGAAGCGTGCGCCAAGCAAACCCTCGAGCTCGCCGCTGTCGGATGCGAGCTTGTCCGCATCACGGTTCCCACCGTGAGCGACGCAGCCAACCTGCGCGCGATTGCGGAGCGGGTGCGGAAACAAGGATGCCTTGTCCCGTTGGTCGCTGATGTCCACTTCAAACCCGAAGCAGCCTTCGAGGCAGCGCGCTGGGTCGAAAAAATCAGGATCAACCCGGGGAACTACGCCGATTCAAAGAAGTTTGCCGTCAAATCGTACTCGGACGAACAATACGCGGCCGAGCTGGCGCGAATCGAACAGAAATTCGCGCCGCTGGTCGATTTCTGCCGTGAACACCGCCGCGCAATGCGAATCGGTGTCAACCACGGATCGCTCAGCGACCGAATCATGAATCGGTACGGCGACACGCCCGCGGGCATGGTCGAAAGCGCGATTGAATTCGCCCAAATAGCGCGCAAACGCGGCTACCACGACATCGTGTTCTCAATGAAATCGTCGAATCCGAAGGTCACGATTGCGTGCTGCCGGCTTCTTGTTGCCCGCCTCGAGCAACTGGGTGAAGATTGGAATTACCCTGTGCACCTCGGTGTGACCGAGGCCGGCGAAGGCGAAGACGGACGCATCAAGAGCGCCATCGGGATCGGATCGTTGCTCTGTGACGGCATTGGCGACACCATCCGCGTTTCGCTCACTGAAGATTCGACGCACGAGATTCCGGTTTGCCGGGATTTGCTCGCGCAAATCCCTGCGCTGGTTAACACGACCCCGGTCGAGGAGCTGCCGGCCCCGTTCGATCCTTTCTCCTATGAACGAAGGTTGTCATCGGAAGTGCCACTGGCACCAGGAGTGGTCTGTGGCAAACAGCAGCCAGTCAGAGTCGTCCTGACGCGTGAGACATGGACAAAGCTCGGGTCCAACCCCGAACCTTCACCCGGTGTCCGCGCCGAAGCCGTTTACGAGAATCTCAATGTGCGTGAACTTGACCCGCGACGCGATTTTTCAATTGAGAACGATGCCGAATTGGTCACGGTGCGGGACGGTCTTGACATTCCACCAATAACCGCTTTCAAGCTCCTTGCGGCGCGCCTTGCACGCCAGGGCAAACAAAACCCCATCCTCCTCAAAGACTGCCTCGGAGCTCCACAACACCCGATGTCGTCTCAAGCAGCTCTGCTCCGGTCGTCTGTTGTGCTCGGGAGCCTTCTGGCCGATGGCATTGGCGATGCGATCCTCGTCCGCTGCGAACCCGGCCCGGAGAGGTCGCTTCATCTGGCCTACAACATTTTGCAGGCTGCAGGCTGCCGTTTCACCAAGGCGGATTACGTGGCCTGTCCGTCATGTGGCAGAACGCTGTTTGACCTGCAATCTGTCATTGCCAGAATCAAGGCGCGGACCGCTCACCTCAAAGGCGTGCGCATTGCCATCATGGGATGCATCGTCAACGGGCCGGGCGAGATGGCAGACGCCGACTTCGGTTACGTCGGAGGCGCGCCAGGCAAGGTCAACCTTTATGTGGGAAAAAAGCCGGTGAAATTCAACATCCCGGAAACCGAAGCTGTGGACAGGCTGGTTGACCTGATAAAAGAACACGGTCGTTGGACCGATCCATAGCCCGGAAATCTCACCGGCCGCCACTCGGGTTCACCCATTCCTTCAGCCCGGTGAGATTTCCGGGCTGGAGTCGGGCATTATGGCGCCGCATGGCCCGCCGGTCTGAGGCAGAGCCTCGCTGAGAAGGCGAAGGCCATTTCAACCTCGTTTTATGCCACACGTGGGACAGGATGTGTCCCGCCGTGTCTTGAGTTCGTGAAACTGCATTCGCAACACATCAAGAACCAGCAGCCGGCCAATCAACAGATCGCCAAATCCGGCGATGGCTTTCATTGCTTCAGTTGCCTGGATGTTCCCGATAATGCCTGGCACTGTGGAAAGCACGCCGAATGGAGCGCTGCTGGGGGCGCGACCGCCGCCCGGCGGTTCAGGATACATGCACCTGTAGCACGGCCCGCCCATGTGCGGCGCCAACACTGATACCTGCCCCTCAAACTGAAATACCGCGCCGTAAATGTTTGGCTTCCGAAGACGCACACACGCCTCGTTCACCACATACCGTGTTTGCATGTTGTCCGAACAGTCCACAACCAAATCGTACCGGCCGACGATATCCAGAACATTCTCACTGTCCAACCACACCACATGACACTCAACCTCAACGTCCGGATTGAGCCGCCGCAACGTGTCGCGTGCAGATTCGGCTTTCAGCCGGCCGATGTCCGGCGTGCCATGTAGCAATTGCCGGGGCAGATTCGTCAGGTCAACCCGATCGTCATCAACCACGCCAAGCACGCCAACACCAGCAGCCGCCAAATGCATCGCAACTGCCGACCCCAGCCCGCCTGCGCCCACGCACAGAACATGCGAACGCCGAATCCGGTTCTGGCCCTCAACCCCAACTCCGGGCAGAATAACATGCCGCTCATAACGCCGCAGTTCCTCGTTCATCGGTGAATCCAGCTCAGTTCTTGCGATGTGCGTTGTCCGCAATCAACCGTGCCTCGGCCAATGACACGCATCGCCAATCAAGCCATCCATTCCCGCTGCCGATCCAGCTTGCTGTTCAGTATCTGGCGAGCCAGCGCAGCGTCTTCGGCTATTTGAAAATCAAACATGCCGACCAATACAAAATCAGCGCCGTTCTCGAAAGCGTATTTGAACCCCGCCCGCGGGTGAAT
>JARYMD010000540.1 GCA_029907285.1 Verrucomicrobiota bacterium
ATGCGGGCGCCGGAAATCTCACCGGGGTGAAGGCACCGGTGAATCCGAGGGGGTGGCCGGTGAGATTTCCGGGTTAGCGGGCTGGTGGTGTGTGGGCGTCTTGGGGTTGCGGGTGAGATTGCGGGGTCAGGCCGAGGTCGTGGATCATGCGGAGATCGTCTTCGGGTGATCTGTTTATGGTGGTGAGGTAGTTGCCGATCATCAGGCCGCTGGCGCCGGCGGCGAATACGAAGCTTTGGGTGTCGCGCAGGTTAACAGCCCGGCCGCCCGCGATGAGGATTTCCTGGTGCGGCAGGATGAATCTAAAGCAGGCGACGGTTTTGAGTATTTCGGTGGGTGGCAGCGGGGTGTTTCGCTCGAATGGCGTGCCGGGGATCGGCGCCAAGATGTTGATCGGGACGCAATCGGGCGCGATTTCGCGCAGTGCGAATGCAAGATCGCATCTGTCTTCGCGGGTTTCGCCAAGGCCGATGATGCCGCCTGAGCAAACACGGATGCCGGCGTTTTTCAGGTGTTGAATTGTCTCGAGTCTGTCGTCGAACGAATGTGTGGTGCACTGCGACGGAAAGAACCGGCGCGAGGTTTCGAGGTTGTGATTGTAGCACTTGAGTCCGGCGTCGCGGAGCCGGTCGGCGACGTGCCGGTTTTTGATGAGCCCGAGTGAAGCGTCGGGTCTGAGTGCGGTTTTGCGCGCGAGTGCGCGGATAAGGTCGCAGACTCTGTTCAGGGATTCACCTTCTCTGAGTTCTTTCCATGCGGTGACGACTCCGAAAGCTGCGGCGCCGTTTTGTTGGGCTTCTGCGGCGGCCTGCAACATTGAATCGGGATCAATGAGGTCGTGGCGTGGCGAGTTGGTTTTGTAGAAGGCCGATTGCGCACAGAACTTGCAATCTTCGGGGCATCCACCGGCTTTTGCGTTGACAATTGAGCAAAGGTGGATGCTGTTGCCGCGGTAATGTTGGCGGATGCGGTTTGCCCATGCAATCAGGTCGAGAATGTCAGCCTGGTTTTCGAGGTTGAACAATTGCAGTGCTTCCTGGCGGGTGATTTGGATGCCTGCGAGGACGCGCTGTCCGATGGCAGCGATGCGGTCGTGCTGGGTGGCAGGCGCCGATGGCATGGGCTGAGCGTGGATTTGGTTGAGCTGGTCTGGATCGTTCATTGGTTGAGTTTGAATCGGAGTGAGAGGACGGCCTGGTTGTCCGGCCCGAATTCGCCTGTTATGGTGACGCGGCCGAACTGAGCATCGGCTGCGCTCGGGGTGGTGAGTTCGAGTTGAAGGTCGATGTCGGAATTGGGGGCGAGTTGGAGTTCTGGTTTGACGTTGGCCAGCCAGTTTGGCGGTGCGGTGACGTGCAGTTTTCCGCTGAGAGGTTTGTCGCTGAAATTGTAAGCGCGGATGGATTGTTCGGGGGTTTTCAGCCGTCCGAGCGGTGATGCGTCTGCTAGCAACCTGCCGACTGCCGCAAGAGCACAATAGGCAGGCCGGGGTGACAAATCCGGGCGAACGATGCCGAATTGGATTTGAGCGGATTTGTCGTATCGAGTGTTGTCGGCGAACTGGCCGCGTTGGGGTTCGATTTCGTCCCAGCGAAGCTTGTCTCGGACCCAACTGACGCCGGTCAAGGTGCAGAGGTTTGCTGCGGCAGGCATTTTTCAGCTTCTTAGAACCATGCCATGGCGACGTCCATTGCGATGGGCGAAGATGCCGTGGGGCTTTGTTTGAGGGGGGCAAGGACGGCGATGCTTCGTCGGTTTGTGAGCGGGGCTGAATCGTCGCCCGAAACCAATTCGTACCAGCCGATTGGCAGAGGGCCAAGTGCGATACGGTCTGCGGTTATCTGGCCGGACCTGATGGTGCGGCCGTCGTAGTCCACCAATCGCCATGTTTCGGTGTGTGCCTGTGGCGGTTCGACAGACACGGGTTCGCCTTCGATGAAGACGTTGCCCGGGTGATTTGGCAACGGTTTTGGGGGCTCGGCGGAGGTGAGCCGGGTCAGGATGAGAATCAACGCGGTGGCGATGGTGTGGTAGCGGGTGAGAAGTCTTGATTTGAACATGGCGATGATTTGAGAGACGGGGTTTGGGCTTGGGCTGGGGTTTTGGCGTTATCTGTCAGGCGCGGCATCTGTTCCTCTGCCGCGGATCATCGGCACGAACCTGACGGGCAGAACGGCCTGTCGCTTTACGGCATTGCCCTGTTTGACAAGCAGCCAGAGGTTTTGATCGCCGAGGTCGCCGACGGGAATGATCATCCGGCCGCCTTCCTT
>JARYMD010000541.1 GCA_029907285.1 Verrucomicrobiota bacterium
CAGTCGGGGCGTGGGGCTGTCAAGGGCGGCGTTGGTCTGGGCAGCTCCGGGCGGATCAGACCAGACAATCGTGAACCTGCCGGTCTGTCCGGCACTGAACGGCACAGGGATTTCAATCGTGCCGCTCTCTGGCAGATAGATTTCCTTGATGAAGCTTTTCCAGCCGTTGGTGGCGTTCTGTTGCAGCAGTTCGGCGCCCTTGCGCGTATTCATCAAGCCCCAGCCATGCGGATAGTCCGGGCCTGGATACGGCCCACATTCGTCAGCGGTATGAATGACGATTCCCTTCATCGTCGAAGCTCGCATTGGGCGCGCATTGGGATGCAGTTGGCCGCGCAACTGGCGGAGCAAATTGACGGAGCCGGTCACTGACGGCGCGGCAAAGCTGGTTCCGCTGTTGGTCTGATAGGCGTTGGTGCTGCCTATATCTGCCATGACGATGTTGACGCCTGCGGCCACCACGTCCGGCTTGAGGCGTCCATCGTCCGTCGGGCCGTAGGGTGTAAAACTTGGCAGCGTCACGCTGGCAGGCCCGCTGTAACCGTTGGAAACGACATTGGCCGCGCCGACGGTCAGGTTATTCTTCGCGCAGCCGTCGGGATGCAGCGAGTCGTAGCCTCCCGTATCCCCGTCCAACTGGCGACTGCCAAAGACAGGGATCAGTTGCAAGTTGGTGTCAACGAGGTAATGCCACAATGGCTGCGAAAGCGGCCCTTGTCCCCGGCTGTTTGCCGGCGTCCAGACGGGCAGATATGTTTCTGAATCGGCCACGATGGAGTCTATGCTGGATGAATTGGTCGTGTAAGCACCAAATTTCCAGTCCACGTTCTGACTCAAGTTGGTGTCACCCCACCAAACCCAGCCGAAACTGTAGGGGGTCCATCCGCATGGCGTGCTATAGGAATGATTCGAGAGTCGAATCTGATTGGTAGCGAATTGCCCGCTCATTTCCTCGAAGTCGTTGAAGTAGTCGTTCGCCCACACGAAGGATGCGTAGGCCATGCCGCGTGTGCCGTAGGCGAAGTTGGTCCCGTTGTGAACCAACGCTTTCTTGCCCGTCGCCGCAATCACGGAAGCGACACCCGTTGCGTGGAAATGGTTGTTTGTCGCCCCATCAACCTGCGTCACACGCCCGTCAAACTCGGTGTGTTCCAACAACACGCGTCCGCCGTCCCACATGGCGACAACCATGTTTGTGCCGGTCAAACTCAACCCCGTGCTGCCACCCGGCCACACCTCGTCGGTGCTGATCGTGTCCGCGCCCGGAACATCGTCCAGACCGAGAAACATCGGATGCCCGCCGACACTCCCGGCATACGGCAACCGCTCGCCGCTGGGCAGGATGAGAACGGGTGCGGGGTCGTTGACGACGAATGGCGACTTGGCTGCCGCCACCTCGTTGCTCAACCCTTGGAAGTAGGCTGCAAACTGCGCGGCCTTTTCCGTCAGTTTGGCGCGGGTTTCGGCCTCGACAGTCTCGCGGTTTGCGGCAGCGCCAGTGGTCAAGGCCATTGGTTTGACCAGCCACGTACTGATGGCCTCGCGGTTCTTCTTCCACTGGGCTTCCTGCGCCGCCTGTTGCGCGGCTCTGGCGGCTTCCGCCAGAACAGGATTGGCGGCGATGGCTTTGGCGATTTCGGCGGCCTCCTGGCTGCGCTTTCGAGCCGCCGCTTGCTCCGGCGTGTCGGGAATGGCCGTGTCGTCAAAGACGAAAATGCCCGGCGCGATTTCGACGGCCTGAAGCTCCGGGTGTGGATTGAACGGCCACGGGGGACTCCACTCGAAGTCCTTGGCGGAATAATACGTGCCGGGCACGGGTGGCTTGTCTGCTTGTTGAGCGAAGCTCGCGCTGGCCAACGCCAGCGCCATCACTGCGAGTGCGATTCCTTTCGTTGTTCTGTTTTTGGTTTTCATGGTATGCGGTTCGGTTTGCTGTGCGTGTTCGATTCGCCCGCGACGTCACGGGCTAACGCCAGAACTGAGCGATCCCGCCCAGCGGGCGGGATTCGCTCCAGTGACCTTGTTGGACCATTACTTCGTCCGTTTTGACTGATTCAACGAGGTGGCAGCCGCTCGGGCGGCGGGTCGCGCCGGTGCATCTGCTGCCCCTCCAACACTCGTTTCCGGTATTCCGATTCAAACTCCACTTTCACGCCGATGTCGGGCGGCTTTGCCCAGAGGTTTGTGCTGCCAACCTGTAGCTTCGTTACTTTGCGGTGTCTAGCGTCAACATGGACTGTTACATTGTGTGGTGAATTG
>JARYMD010000542.1 GCA_029907285.1 Verrucomicrobiota bacterium
GTCACGCGCACGCGAACGAACCGCGCGCAGCGAATCCAGATGGGCTCCCACGTTTCGTCGCCGCCGCCGGGGCGGGAGGGGGTTGTCGGCGCTGTGTCGGTGAATATAGGCGGCAGTTTTTCCTGTGGATCGCATTCGCTATCGACTCCGGTTATCGGGATCGGCGTTTGTCGTCCGACATTTTTGTCGGCACACAGGTAATCATAGAGAGCAACTGCTGCGATGGCGCAAGCTGCGGCAGCAGGTGCTTGGGGCTTTGACGCTGTGTGCAATCCCCGGGCAGGTCCAATTCGGCGCAACATTACGGGTATGGTGAGTGACGATTTTGCGGGGAGGGTGCCGAGGTCGGTGATCAAAGGCTCGATTGAATAATACGCGTGCCTGTCAATCACAAGCCGCAAATGATTGGCGGCGATCAACCCGTGGTTGCGGAAGGTCATATTGACCTGGCGTGTTTGGCCGACCAGCTTCAGGTCGCTCAAGTCCAGCACCGGCGGGTCGATGGTGATCACGGGCGCGGGCACGACTGTCTCGAACTCGGTCTCGACGGTTATCCGGTAGCGATCTTCAATTTCGATTCTTTCGACGGTCCATGTGTAGCGCACGGCCTGGTATGGGAGAAAAGCATCGACTGTGTTGGTCACACCCGGTTCGAGCATGAAAGTGCTTTCGTAGCGGTCGTGTTTCTCGGCTTCGACCTCGACGGTGTAGTATCCCTCGCGCAATTCTTGCAGGAAGAACCTGCCCTGTGTGTCGGTGACACCATTGGTCAATGTGGTGCGATCAATTGCGTCAAGCACCCGGACGGTTGCATTTGTCAACGGCGGGCTGCCGGTGGCGTAGTAGGTGAACTCGTCGGCGGTGTTCACGAGCAATGCGCCTGTGGCCTCGGAGAGAATTCGGATATTGAACGGCACGCCGAGTCCTGTGTTGGGGGTATTGACAGCGAGGTTGCCCGAATGCACGCCGGGCTGAATGTCCAGACCCGGCATCAACTGCAACAGAACGGTGTTTGTTTCGCCGGGCGCGAGTGAATCCATCGGGTTTAGCGTTGCCAGACTCATCCATGGCACAGGCGGCAGAGACACGGTGATTGGCCCTGAGTTCAACCCACCCATGTTGACGAGTTTGATTGGGATTGTCCGCTGTGTTCCGCGCTGCACGCCTGTTTCCAAGCGATCTGGCATGGCTACAAGCCGCGGCACTCGAGGCGTGATTGAGACACGCAACGGCACTTCCAAGGCAGCGCCTTCTGCACTTGTAACAGCGATTCGGATTAGGCCAGATATGTAACTGGCGTCGGCGGCTGCAATCCTGTATTCCAGCCTTGCAATGCCGTTGCCGGCCAGGACATTGGTCGAAATTGTCACTGTTGTTTGGACGTTTGGGGGCTGATCCGTGACGGCGGCTTCCAATCCGCCAAGCGGCAGGCCGCTGAGGTTCTCAACATTGACACTGCCGGTTGCGGTTTCGCCGGCTATCACGCTCACGAACGGTTCTGCAGGTGCTGCTTTCATTCCCAGCAGGTAGAAACTGTCCTGTGGATTCGGGATTGGCTCGCCGGGATGGGCGGCGCAGATTTCGTAGTATCCGGCTTCGCCTGGCAATGGCTGCCATGTTGTCGCGAACTCGCCTTTGGCATCAGTCAGGGCTGCGATGGTGCGAACCGTATTGCGGACGCGGATATGGATGCTGACCAACGCAAACTGAGCCGGCGAGCCACCGGCTTTGATTGCGCTGCCAGTCATTGGGACCGGAGTGCCCGCGAGTGCTTTGTCGATGGACGTTGAAACGACAGCCGTGTACGCCGGCACGACACGGATAGGGTTGGGCGAGATTGTGCTGTTGTTGTCTTCGAGGGTTTCAACAATCACGTCTGTGCTGTCGGCCTGGACCACCACCCAGTAATTGCCCGACTCCTGAGGCAAGCGGACAGGTATGGTTTGGCCGAAATGCGCTCCCGTTGGCAACGGCCCATTGAACGCAAACTGTCCTACCAAAACATCGTCTCCGACCAGTGGATCACGCGAAAGGTACACGCGTTGGACTATGCTGTTGGACGCTGCATTGGCCAGTCCCTGGTTGTATATCTGGTAGCCGATATCAATGTAGGATTCGGTCTCGGCCCGGGGCGGCGCTTGGACCGATCGTGCCACGAGGTCGGGCATATCGACATCGGTAACGATCAGTTGTGCACTGGCGGGCGTAAAACCTTCTGCCGAGGCTGTCACTGTGACGGTCTTGTTGCCATC
>JARYMD010000543.1 GCA_029907285.1 Verrucomicrobiota bacterium
ATCCCCCGCGGCCCTCAGAGTCCCGCCTTTAGGCGGAACAGTTTCATACAGCCAAACACGACAAACTGTGGCTGGCCCGCTTGGGCGTATCCGTTCTGTTTTTTCGTTTCTTTCGACCAACCTAAAGCAGATTCCGGCTCACGCCCCCCGGGGTTATCTCACGTGCTCAGTTTTTGTACCTACGATGCAATTCATTGACCTGAAAACACAATACAATCGGTACCGAGAAACAATCAACGAGCGTATTCGCCGTGTTTTGGAGCATGGCCAGTACATACTCGGTCCTGAGATCGCCGAGCTGGAGACAGCTCTTGCCCGCTACGTTGGTGTCAGACATGCAATCACGGTTGCCAGCGGCACTGTCAGTCTGGAGATTGCGTTGCGCGCGCTGGGCGTCGGCCCCGGCGACGAGGTAATCACCGTGCCGTTCACATGGATCAGCACTGCGGAGGTTGTCATGCTGGTCGGCGCGCGCCCCGTGTTTGTCGATATCGAGCCTGTCACCTTCAACATCGACATCGACAAGATCGAATCAGCCATCAGCCCGCGAACAAAGGCGATCATTCCGGTCAGCTTGTTCGGTCAAATGCCGGACTACGATCGCATCAATGCCATCGCGGAAAAGCATGGTCTTGCTGTGATTGAGGATGGGGCACAAAGCTTCGGCGCCACCAGAAATGGCCGCAAAAGCTGCGGGGTGACGTTGATCGGCAGCACAAGCTTTTTCCCTGCCAAACCTTTGGGATGTTACGGAGACGGCGGGGCGCTGTTTACAAACGACGATGCGTTGGCCGACAAGTTCCGCGCCATACGCACGCACGGCGGCATCCGCAGGCACGAACACACGCTGCTGGGATTGAACGGGCGATTCGATACGCTCCAAGCTGCGGTGTTGCTGGCGAAGCTCGAGCATTTCGATGCCGAGCTGGAAGCGCGGAACCGCGTGGGTGCTCGTTACACAGATCGTTTGCGCGGCTTGTGCGCCGTGCCGGAAATCGCGCCCGGCAACACGCATGTTTATGCCCAGTACACGGTGCGTGTCCCCGACAGAGACCGGGTGGCGGAAAGGCTTCGGGCGGCCGGCATCCCCACAGCCGTCTATTACCCCAAGTGTTTGCACCAGCAACCCGTGTTTGCGTCGCTCGGGTATCGGGAAGGCGAGTTCCCCGAAGCAGAAGAAGCGGCCCGCGAAGTCCTGAGCTTGCCGATGCACGTGTTCCTGGCCGAGGCCGATCAGGATCGGGTGATTGATGCCTTGCGCGCTGCGGTCAGACAGGAACCCTTGGATTCGTAGCGGTGCTCAGGGGAGTGAGCGCCCTTCCTTATGCAAGGTTTCACGCAAGAGCCTCGAACGATCACACAACATACGATGCTTGCGCGGGTTTTTGATGACAACTGACCCTCATGAACGCAGCGACATTGAGACAACACCTGGAGCTGGAAAGCGGTGGCGAGCCACCGCACTCCAAGCGCTTCGCGTTGGCAAAGCGCACTGCAGGCGCGGCGCGTTTGGAGTGCGCCGGCTTGCCGGCGCGTTTGGCCCGCTTGCGTCTATCCCTTTCTGTCTTTTTCCGTTTTTTTTCCGACTAACTTAAAGAAGCCAAATCAGTGTCGCATAATTTCAAAATTGGAGCACGAACTGTGGGCGATGGCTATCCGCCCATGTTGATTGCTGAGGTTGCTCAGGCGCACGACGGTAGTCTGGGCATGGCGCACGCGTTTATCGATCTAATAGCCGGTGCGGGCGCCGACGCCGTAAAATTCCAGACCCACATTGCCGCCGCTGAAAGCACCCCTGCTGAGCCGTGGCGGGTCAAGTTCAGCCGCCAGGACGCAACACGCTACGATTATTGGAAACGGATGGAGTTCAGCCCTGCTCAGTGGCGCGAACTCAAACACCACGCAACACAGCGCGGGCTGGTTTTTCTTAGCTCGCCTTTTTCCTTCGAGGCGGTTGATTTGCTCGAAAAACTGCGTGTCCCGGCATGGAAAATCCCGTCCGGCGAGATCACAAACCTGCCAATGATCGAAAGAATCGTCGGTACCGGCCGGCCGGTTCTGATTTCTTCCGGCATGAGCGCGTGGTCGCAACTCGATGCTGCTGTGGCAGTTTGCAGGGGTGCGAGAGTGCCATACGCAGTTTTCCAGTGCACAACCGCGTATCCGTGCCCGCCTGAAAAGATCGGCTTGAACGTTCTCGAGGAGCTGCGCCGCCGGTACGATTGTGCCGTCGGGCTTTCGGAT
>JARYMD010000544.1 GCA_029907285.1 Verrucomicrobiota bacterium
TCATGCGTGGTAGGGCTCGCTGTCCCCAGCGAGCCGAAATCAGGACATGTGCTGATGCATTCGGCGCGACGGGACGTCGCGCCCTGCCTGTATGCACAAAGTGCCTTGCACTTTATCGCGTGACTTGATGAATCTCAGATTCGGCATCAACTTCCGATGCGGTGGGTACGAAGAAGATTCGTTCGCGTGCAGGTTCATCTTGCTATCAGGCAAGGAGCTTTAGCAGGTTAGGTTTGGTGAGCAAGTCCGCATCCCTCTCGCGTTCAAGGAACGGGCGAACGTCCGGCACGACCCTGCCCCAGTCGGCGCTGGTTAACTTGTCGGCGACGGTGCTGCGCCACGTCTGCACTGTCAGAGCCGGTCCGCCCCAGCCGGTCTGCACCAGTGCATTATTGAGGAGGGTGAGGTTCGGCGCCGGCCATGAACGGTCGGACAAATACCAGACCAGGTCAAAAACGTCGCGGCCCTTGAGCCAGGCTCGGGCCAACAGAGCGTGGAGTTTGCCGGCCAACAACGATGCCCGATCATGGTGGTGCAAATGCAGCGTGACGTGCCGCCGCACAATCGAGGTGGCAAGGCCCGCCCCGGCTGGCGGGCTTGTGTCCAGTTCCAACTTCACGGATAGGACTTCAGACCGGTGCGGACTCAGCCCCAGTGCAAACGGCAACCCGGCAAAGTGGATGAACGCCGAATGAACGGTCTTACGGTCATTAACTGTCACGCGCACGGCGTAACCCTCTGCGGCGAAGTCGGCCGCTACCGCCCTGAGATGTTCCCGGAAATAGGTTACCCGGGATGGATGTTCCAGCGAAAAATCCAAGTCTTCCGAGAAGCGCGGCAGGCCGTAAAGAAATCGCAAGGCAGTGCCGCCTTGAAAGGCCCAAGTCTGAAACGCGCCCCGGTACTGGAGGGTTTGCAGGACGCGGGCCTGCAGGTATTCGCGGGCCAGACAACGGGCCAGCAAAGGGTTGGGCTGCTCTGCAGTTAGTTGCTGGAGATGATCTTTCACAGCGGTTCGCTCCTTTCCATGTCGCACACCCGCAGCAGTCGTTCGACGGCCCGAAACAACTTGGGGCTGCCGATGCGTGCCGCCAGCTGACGAAGAGTGTCAGGATTTAGCCGGTCCGGATTCTGCAGCCGCAGCTCCCGGAGATAATCCGGGTCATCCGCACCTGGTGTCAGGTAAACCAGGTCCAGAAGCGCCTTTTCCGGCGTCGCCACAAAGGCTGTCTGACCACCACCGAGGTCACGCTGACCGTAACCGCAGAACAAGGAATGCTTGATGTGCCGGTAAAGGAACGTGCCCAAAGGCGTGCGCACCTCCTCAGGTCGGCCAGTGGTAACGCTGGTAACCGTCGGCACGTGCTCGGGAATCAGGCCATGCTCTGCCAGGGCGGATTCCATGCTCACGTAAGAAGCCTTCTTCAACCGATTGGCGATAAGGAACGGGTGCGGCTGGACTTTGCGATACGGTTCGGCCAGCGCGTACCAGCCGCGACGCAACTGCAGCAGCCTACCGTCGTTGACCCAACGGCTGAACTGGTGGCGCAGATGAGCGGCATCAACGCGGCCTGCAAGGAGGAAGCCCGTATTGAAGACCGGCTCGTCGGCCACTTTGGCCAGCAACTCGGCCCATTTCATGGTGCTAAGTTGCCATATATGTCCACTTGTTGCAACACAGAACGACTGCGTGGGGCGTGACTCTGACGCGCCCCGGCTTCAGCGCCGCCGGATGCACAGGACAACCGATTCCCGCCAGAGCTGTTCCGCGTTTACGCGGAAATGTGAAACTATATGCAAGGGTTTGTGCATGGTAGGGCTCGCTGTCCCAGCGAGCCGAAAATGGACATGTGCTGATTATATATTCGGCGCGACGGGGACGTCGCGCCCTACCGTTCATGAAACCGTGCATTAAGGTGGAACTGCGAGTCTGACACATTATGCAGGGAAAAAATCTCCAGAGTTGCACGACAAGGATTGAGCAAACCTGGATGCCGTCCTGCTGAATCCTTGCGGAATACTGCGTAGTCAAAAAAAGGTTCTCTATCCGCCCGGGGATCGCACGTCGAGGCACACCATTCGAGTCAGGTCACGCAAGATCAGCAGCCCGTCTGCAAATGCCATCGGCGCCCATGCTTCGCGTCCCTTGAGGACCTGTGCCTGAGCCAGCAGCGAAAACCGATCCGATGTGGCTTCGATGAG
>JARYMD010000545.1 GCA_029907285.1 Verrucomicrobiota bacterium
GGGGCTTGATCAGCGCGCTCTTCCCAGCGACGGAGTCGCAGGGCATATTTCCCAGCCCGGCGTGGCTGAAGGTCCGGCGGGGGGCAAGAGCCGTGGGCGTTGGCCGTCAGGCGACTTTGGTTCCGGCTGCGCCGGGCTGGAAAATATGCGGGCTAAAGGCGGGACTGCAAACCGGGACGGGCGGTTCACACTATCGGCCTGGCAAACCCGCGGCGCAGTTGTATGATTCATGAGCAAAAACATGAGGAAATTGCGCGCGAAACACGCTATGTTCTCTGCCATGACAACCTGGAGGAAGTTCCTTAACCGTTCAGCACTTGGACTGTTCATCCTGCTTGCCGCCCTCCATGGGCGCGCCGCCACGTTCACGGTTGCCACCTACAACGTCGAGAACTACCTCGATGTAGCCACCGCAACCCGCGAAGCAAAAAGCCCGCTTTCGAAAGCAAAAGTGCGGGAAAGCATCCGCGCAATGGCGCCCGACGTCCTCGCCCTGCAGGAAATCGGGAGCACCAATGCCCTGCTCGAACTCCGCGATTCGCTCAAAGCAGAAGGCCTGTTTTACCCGTACTGGGAACACGTCGGCGGATTCGACACGAACATCTTCGTTGCCGTGTTGAGCCGGTTTCCAATAGTTGCGCGCAATCCAATCACAAACGCCAATTTTCTCCTTCGCGGACGCCGCTTTGTGATAAGCCGCGGCTTCGCCAACGTCGATATCGAGGTCAACCGCAATTACAGGTTCACACTCATTGCCGTCCATTTGAAGTCTCGGCGCGCCACCGCTGAAGCCGACGAAGCCGAAATCCGCGCTCAAGAAGCCCGAATCCTGAGACAACAAATTGATGCCCTCCTCAACGCGAATCCGAACTTGAACCTCGTCGTTCTTGGCGACCTTAACGATTCAAAGGATTCGATTCCCGTCCGAACAATCATCGGCAGAGGAAAGAACTCCCTCATCGACACACGCCCCGCAGAGAACAACGGCGATACTCCCGGCACGCCCGGCAGTCCCGCACAGCATTCACTCAGACGCATCACATGGACGCATTTCTACGCCAAAGAAGATGTTTATCAACGCGCAGATTACATCCTTGTCAGCCGTGGCATGGCCCGCGAATGGGACCAAAAAGGCACTTACGTCCTTGCTCTCCCCAATTGGGGCGTCGCTTCAGACCACCGGCCTATTATCGCACGGTTTTCAGCCCAAGACAGGTGACACAACACGGCGCCAGCCCGGGAATCTCACCGGGCTGATGCTTTGGGTGTCTTCGGCTTGTGCGCCGCCGAGATTCCGGGATAGAAGCAGGCCAGGCGCCAAGGGCGGCAAATACCGGTTGGGCATTAGGGCGCCGCATCCCTGGGCGGCCCGGCACGGAGCCTCGCTGAAAAAACAAAGCGGCGGCGCGTAAAACACACCACCGCTCAGATTCAACTATTCAGTCGCGTCCGCTGTTCAGCGGTCAAACCGCCGACCAGACTCTCGACGATGGCCTCGGCCATGCCCTCCTCCACCGAAACTTCGCTCCGTCTTGGGACGTGCTTCGTTAACGGTGAGAGTGCGGCCGCCGAGGGAACTGCCATTCATGGCTTCAATAGCCTTCTGTGCCTCCTCAGGCGTTCCCATGGTAACAAAACCAAATCCTCGGGGGCGCCCGCTGACTCGGTCAACCATCAGATTCGCTTCCACTACGGTGCCGTGCGCCGCAAAAGCGTCGTGCAATTCATTTTCCGTTGTGTCAAACGAGAGGTTTCCAACAAACAACTTCGTGTTCACGTGATGTACTATTATGCTTTACTCGAATTACCGTTGCGACTTCCAGACTGTTCCCGACCGCCGGGTTTCAGATCATCACCGAACAGAGTTCGCTTGAAGATTCTCCATGCCGTGGATTCAAACAGCTATCGAGCAGACGCACGTAGAATCGCACATTTCGCACCGAATGCAACAAAAATCTTTGAATTTCTTCAATCGCCGGGATTCTAGCCCGGAAATCTCACCGGCCAACGCCCTAGATACACACATGCGTTCAATCCCGTGAGATTCCCGGGGCCCGCATATTCCTTGATTTCTTGAAGACACCCGCTTCGCGGACCGCTCAGGGCGTCTGATTATTTTGGCGAATCGTTCATATTTGCGAAGATTTCCACGCTGCAAGTTTGGTCAATTCCTGCGTATCTAATTCTCTGGCAGCCGGTA
>JARYMD010000546.1 GCA_029907285.1 Verrucomicrobiota bacterium
GCTTTCGCGCTTTCAGTGTGTATGTGTAATCGTCCCAATCAGCACTGCCCGAATGCGTCTGGACGTTGTCCGCGTCACTGTTTTGCCTGTAAACACCATCGGCAACTGTCCAGTTGCCACTTATCGCGTGCCAACCTGCATCGCCCTTTGCGAAGTCGTGTTCGTAGAGCACCTTGCCATCTTTCACGACGCGGACGTCTTTGAATTCGGCTCGAGTGAGCCATGTGCCAAGCCCGATCCGGCCCCTGCGAGGCGCCGGTTCGATCTCCGGGGCATCCATTTGCAGCGGCAGGGTAACATCACCGCGGTTGAGGCTGAACATTTGCTGGACGTAATAGCTCGGAAGCCCGTAAGCGCGTGAGCTGTCGAAGTTGATAAGGTCGGGGTTCCAGCGTTTGTGGTTGACGTTAACGAAAAGCGGCGCGTAGCTCGCCATCCAGACAATGTCCGAGTTGCGCTCGAGGCCTGTCATGAACGCTGCTTCGCCGATGGCGGCGCGGAGGTTGCCCTGGCCGCACCCTGACGTCACTGCGTACTCGCCAACAAACACTTTCGGGCCGTTCCGATCGTAAGCGTCGTACCTGTCGGCCTGCTGCATGAAGAACTCGGGGTTGCTATAATAATGTTCGTCGATGATATCCGGAGGCGGGTTTGTCGGGTAGCCGCCCCAGACATTGGCTATCAACTTGATTTCCGGGTATCTCGACTTGATTGCGCGGTAGAACATTCCCCACCGCACATTATAGTCAGGACCGCCGTTTTCATTGCCGATTTCAATGTATTTCAATCCGAATGGGGCGGGATGACCGTTCATGGCGCGCAGGCCGCCCCAAACACTGTTTGTCGGGCCATTGGCATACTCGATGGCATCCAGGGCGTCCTGCACCCACTGGCTCATTCTGTCCAGCGGCACAACTTCCCTGTGTGACATTCCGACATTGATGCAGAAAACAGGTTCAGCGCCGAGGTCCTCGCTCAACTGGAGGTACTCGTGAAACCCGAGACCGTGCGTGGCCCAATACTGCCAAATGTTCCAGAGCGGTTCCCGTGTTGCGATGTCGCCCACGGTTTTCTTCCAATTATACATGTGAGCAAGGTCGTCACCTTCAACCCAGCAACCGCCGGGAAAACGCATGAACGACGGTTTAAGGCCGTCCAACAGTTGGCACAGGTCGGCGCGCAACCCGTGGTTCTTCCACGTTGTCTGCGGCATGAGAGACACCATGTCCAACCAGAGCGTTCCGGTGCCCTCAGCGATGATCTTCAGCTTGCCCTTTGGACTGCTGGATTCGGCCTTTAATTCCGCGCTGAACCATTTCCACTGCGACGTGATCCCGCTGAACGTGGCGCGGGCGGTTTCTTTGCCATTGGCATCAATCAACGCATGTATGGGGCCGGAAAAACCGTCCGCTCTGGCAGCAAACCGGAGATTGTACCTTTCGCCAGCCACGATGTTCATGCCCCAGTAACCCTCGTTTACGATGCAAGCCCGGCCTTCGAGCCGAATCCGCAGGCTTTTTCGGTTGAAAGGGTTCAACGGATGTCGGGTGTCGATGCTTGCCTCGCTTGCAACGTCTTGTTCTCGAACCAGGGTCCAGTGCTCCGGTTGCATCGAATCTTCAAATGATCTGTTTCGGACAAGTTCGGGATAAATGCCGCCGTCAGCGGAATGATTGATGTCTTCAAAGAAAATTCCCCACAGCATGGGGCTTATGCTGTGACCGGGCTCGTCGGCCCGGACTGTGATGCGGGCCAGTTGTGCTTCTGCGTGAAGACAAGCCAGCAACAGAATCAAAACGAGCACGCCAATTGGGTGTTTGTATCTCGGTTTCATGCCTCACTCATAAACGCTTGATGTGTTTGATGGCAAGTATGGACTTAACCCGGAAATCTCACCGGATTGAACGCATGGGTTATATCTGAGTGGTTTGCTGGTGAGATTTCCGGGGTAGATGTTCGAAGATGTGAACGCGCTTCATCGTATTATAGATCGCGAGTGTTGCACGGCGGCGCCTTCAGGGCTGCAAGCCCGCGCCAACCCGGAGTTTGTGAGCCTTCAGGGCAATTTCATTTGCAAGGGCCGCGTTGGTCATGTGAGGGTTGGCGCCCTAATTCCATGCTTCCCGGCCGCTCAACAGTTGGACCGCCCCAGATT
>JARYMD010000547.1 GCA_029907285.1 Verrucomicrobiota bacterium
GCTTCTTGGCCCTGTTGTTCGGGATAGGTTTGGGGCTTCAGTGGCTAGCTTGGGCCGGTGTGATTCTGTTCTCGGCGGTCGTTCTCTTCCAACTCGTGAATCTGCCGGTGGAATTCAACGCCAGCAACCGCGCCAAGCAGCAGTTGGTCGCCCTGGGAATCGTGCCGCGAGAAGAAATGGTTTACGTCAACAAAGTTCTCAACGCGGCGGCGCTGACGTATGTGGCGGCCACATTGCAGGCCGTGTTGACGTTACTGTACTACCTTCTGCTGGTCAGCGGTCGAAGTCGCGAGTGATTCCCGGTTCGTGCCAAAAGAGCGGGCGATTGGGAATGTGTTCCTCACTCCCCAATCGCCCTGAAAATCGCGACTTCCTCTTCGCGGCAACGCCCTGCTTGCGGATGTCGAACCAAGGTGGCAATTCTAAGCAGGGTGAATGTCTTGCTTCTTCGGCCTGATTAGTCTACCGCCATTTTCGTGCGAGAGATCGGGTTTGTCACGGGGTTTTCCGAACGGCAAAAGCTCAGGCCGCGCACGACGTATCATTTTACGTCGTCCAGGTTGACGGGCCGACGCTCCGCGGCCGAAATCAATGCCGCCTCCAACACCCGTTGCGTGTTGTAAGCGTCCTCGAAGTCCGGCAGCGGTACCGTCGGTTCTTCGCCCGCCAGTACTTTCAAGATGTCGTAGGCCTGGTTCACGAAGCCGTGCTCGTAGCCGATGATGTGCGCATCGGGCCACCAATTTGCGACGTAGGGGTGATCGCCGCCGTGCGTCACCATGATGTTGGTCCAACCCTGTACGGCCCGGGGCAGCGTGGCATCGTAGAACAGCAACTCGTTCATCCGCTCAAAATCAAACTTGAGGGCGCCCTTCGTGCCGTTGATCTCGAAGGTATTGCGGTTTTGATTGCCGGTCGCTTGACGCGCGGCCTCGAAACTGGCGACAGCGCCGTTCGAGAACCGGGCCAGGAAGAGCACGGCATCGTCGACCGTGACATCTCCCCATTGATCGGCGCCCGCCCGGCCAGAAGCGATACCGCCCGCCGATACGCCCGTCGGCAACTTGCGCTTTTTGATGAAGGTCTCGGCGATGGCACCTGCAATTTCTACGATTTCCATGCCCGTGACGAAGCGCGTCATGTCCACGATGTGCGCGTTGAGGTCACCGTGGGCGCCGGAACCGGCCAGAGTCTTGTCAAACCGCCAGAGCAGGGGGACGTTATCGTCGGCCCAATCTTGCAAATAGGTGGCGCGGACGTGTCGAATCTCGCCCAGCTTGCCTTGTTTGACCAACTGATGGGCCAGGGCCACGGCAGGGCAGCGGCGGTAATTGAACCACACGAAGGTCTTGACGTTGGCTTTCTTGGCGGCTTCCACCATTTCGCGGGCGTCGGCGAGCGTCCCGGCGATCGGCTTCTCGCAAGCCACGTGCTTTCCGGCCAGAATGGCGGCCTTGGCAACGGGAGCATGCATGTAATTCGGCGTCACCACGTCCACCAAGCCGATCTCGGGTGACTTCACCAGGGCTTCCCAGTCGGTTGCCGCATTTTGCCAGCCCCAATTGGCGGCAAAGGCCTGCGGGTTTTCCTCCGGTTGACCAAACACCGTGTGCATGACGGGCTTGATGGGCGGCTTGAAGAACTTGGCCACTTGGCCCCAAGCATTGGAATGGGAACGCCCCATGAAGCCTTGGCCGATGAGGGCCACATTGATGGTTGCCATGGCTGATTCCTCCGCGTGATTCATGAACCGGAATGTCCGACAAGACCCCTGGTTGCTTTTTTATAACGCATCTTGCGGCGTTTACAAGGTCCCGCCCCAAAGGGTTGCGGCTGATAAATCGTGGCAAGTTTAGGCGGCTTGTTGGAGATGGGCAGACCACAGGGCGTCGAAGCGGCCGTCGTAAAGGGCGGCGCGGAGGCGGAGGATGGCCTCCGCCCGACGACGACGCCGGTTGCGCATCCCGACCTGTTTACAGCGTGCCCCCACCAGGCACTTGCAGGCCGACTCGACCGGGCCGCTGCCGATCGGCAATCCCGCCGCACGGTAGCGCGGATAATCCATCCGCTCCGCATGGTTCTTCAGATACACTCCCAGCTTCCGCAACGCCTCCCGCTTGGTCGGCGCACGCAACTG
>JARYMD010000548.1 GCA_029907285.1 Verrucomicrobiota bacterium
CATACTGCTGAGCTTCTTGTTTTCCGCGTCGATGGGCCTTGCGTTCCTTGGAATCGGTTTGCACGGAGTATTTGGCAAGAGCGACAACGACGTGCGCAGTTTGCTTTGGGGCAGTTTGAATTTCTGTCGTTGGGGAGATGTGTGGCTGATGGGGCTGGTGTGCGCCGCACTTCTGGTTTTTGTGGTGTTTTTCTTGAAGGAACTGCGGGCGATTCTTTTTTCGCGCATGGAAGCGCAAGCGGTTGGGATTCGGGTTGGCCTGGTATGGACCATGTTCCTCGGGATCACCGCCGTCACGTTGACGGTGAACTTTCAGACGGTTGGCGGTCTGATGATTTACAGTCTTGTGAGCAACCCAGCCATGGCTGCTTTTCAGCTTACGCGCGGCTGCGGGCGGGTGCTGTGGTTGTCTGCGTTTCTCGGGCTTGTGAGCGGGTTGGGTGGATTTGTGATTGCGGCTGTTGCCGACCTTCCGAGCGGCGCAGTGATAGTATTGCTTTCCTCGGGCTTGGTTGGATGTGCTGCATTGGTTCGTCGTTGCCGGGGCGGATAGAGTTGTTTTGCTGAAGTTATTGCAAGCAAGCGAGGTCATGGTGTAAGCAGGGCAGAATAAACAGCTGGAAATGCCTTGACGCAGGTCGAGAGGAGTTGTACGATGCGAATCAATCGGATGTTGCTACGCGCCCAATGCCCATAAGGATTGAGCATGCAGCGTCTCAAATAGGCAACTTCGGAATTGAAGTCCATGGTGTCGTTGCGAACAAAGAATAATAATATGAACAGATCAAAACTTCTGTTACTGGCCAGTTTTGCTGTTTGCATTGCGGTTTCTGGGCTGGTCGAAGCGGCTGCTGCCGAGAGCAGCGGCACCGACCTGCGTTGGGGCCGGAAGAGATACAACGTTCCGCCGGGGGATTATTACTCCGGGCGGTCGCCATTTTTGGGGCCTGAAGCTGCGCCGGCACCAACTCCACAGCCGGCGAAACCGCAACCCCGCGTCGAGCCCACTGGACCCTGCCAAGTTATCAACAGTGGTTGGGTCCACATGACAAAAACCATGCCCAAAGAGGTCGGCATCGGCCAGGAATTCATGTACGAGTTGAACCCGACTGCGGTGGCGTGTGCTGCGAATGTTGTTGTTACCGACCAAATCCCTGCCGGGGCGACCTACGTGCGCAGCGAACCAAAGGCGGAGGTTGTCGGCAATACGCTTGTATGGAAGCTGGGCGACATGGATCCTGGACAATCGGTGCCGATCAAGGTCTGGCTCAGGGCGGACCGCGAGGGCGAGCTGGTTTCATGTGCAACTGTTTCGGCGGACCCGCGGTTGTGCGCGAGCACGTTTGTTGGAAAGCCGGTTCTTGCCATCGACAAGAGCGGGCCCGAAATGGCGCAACTGGGGAGCGATGTGGCGTACAGAATTCGTGTTGCGAATCAGGGCAATTTTCTCGCCAAGAACGTTGTTGTGACTGACGACGTGCCAGACGGGCTTACCCATGCCAGCGGACAGAAGCAATTGACCTTCAATGTCGGTGATTTGGCAGCGGGTGCTTCGAAGGAAATCCCGGTGACGCTCAAGGGTGCCCAGCGCGGCCAGTTCTGCAACAAGGCCACTGCTGTTGCCGAGAACGTTCCCGGAAAGGTCACTGACGACGCTTGCACAACGGTTGTCCAGCCCGGCTTGAAGATCGCCAAGACCGGACCCAAAGAGCGGCTCATCAACAAAGAGGCCGCGTACAGCATCAAGGTCACGAACACCGGTGACGTTCCTCTGACGGGTGTTGTCGTTACGGACACTGCGCCGGCTCCGACGAAGATTCTTGCTGCTCCTGGCGCGACCATCAGCGGAAACACGGCGACATGGAATATTGGCACTCTGAACAAAGGCGAGGAGAAGACATTCGATGTCACTCTCACTTCAGCCACGCCGGGCAATTACTGCAACGCCGCCAAAGTTGTCACTGCGCAAGGGCTGCAGGAAGCCGCCCAAGCCTGCACGGACTGGATTGGCGTAACCGGCGTGTTGGTTGAGGTGGTTGATGATCCCGACCCAATACAGGTCGGTGACACCACAACGTTCACGATCCGCGTGACCAACCAGGGTTCGTCGAGAAACATCGAACAGATTGCTGTGAA
>JARYMD010000549.1 GCA_029907285.1 Verrucomicrobiota bacterium
ACGTTCACATCGCCGCCGGGTTGCGCTGTGTGGATTGCCACGCTGCGGGCAGCAAAGCCCCCGACCCACGCATCCGCGGCCGCGAACAGCACCAGTTCGGCAAAGGTGATTGCCCCAGCGGCTGGGTGCGCAACGACCTCGACAACACGGTCCGTTCCTGCGAAGACTGCCATCTCAAAGGCTGGAACAACGCGCCCCGCGCCAGTCACGCGTGGCTGCCGCCGCTTCACATGGACAAGCTCTCCTGCCAGGCCTGCCACATCCCAACCCGCGCAGTCAAAAGCGCCCTTGTCCAAGCCAGCGATTCGTTCAATGCCGCCCCTTACATCAGCCCGCCGGGAAAACGCATCTGGACCTTTTACGACGCGGAAATGAACTTCTGGAATCACTACGGCGAACTCGAAATGTTTACGCCCAAAGACCAACCGACCGACCTGACCCGCCCCACGCTTTTCGTGTACAAGGGGAAAATCTACCCCGGCAACCGGGTCCACAGCATGTGGGTCGGTTATGAAGAGACCGGCAAACCGGGACTGAACCAGCTTTTCATGAAGGACTTTTTCACGATGTGGAAACAGCATCGTGACAGCAGCGGAACCAACTACGCCCAACTCACCGCCGTCAAGGACGACAATGGCGACGGGACATTGGAAATCAACCGGCCCGAGGAAATTGACGCCCTGCTCGCCGCGACAAAAGAATACCTGGCCAAAACAGGGTTCCCGCTCGAAGGCAAGCGGCTGGTCTGGGTAAGCGACGACCGCGCCTGGTATTCGTCCAAGGAAAGCTAGCCGCTCCCAAAACTGCCGCACGAAGCCACGCCATACGCCTCGGTCTATAAGTTCTCGCATGACGTCGCCCCCGCACGCGCAGCCCTCGGCTCCGGCGGCTGCACCGACTGCCATGCTTCGGAGTCGAAATTCTTCAACCGTCCCGTGTTGCTGACGGCATTTTCTCCCGACGACGGGAAACCTCGTTGGCTGCCCAACTCTGCGGTCTTGGGTTATACGTTGGCCTCCGTTCGACTCGGCGCGTTCCGGGAAGAAACGCTCAAGCCGATTCTCTACGCGCTGCTGGCGCTACTGACGAGCTTGCTTGTGATCCTTGGCCTGCGACACGTGCCGTTGCGGCATCGCATCGTGGCACCCCAAACGGCCACCATTCTCTCATGGCTCATGTTGGCGGGCGCGGTCGTGTGCGGCTTGCTGGTCGTGCGCACACCGGACCTGGCCGAGTACATGACCGTGCGGCGCTTTACACTCGATGCCGCACATTTCTGGATTGGCATCGGCGTGCTGCTGGTTGGATTGGTGCTCGCCTTGCAGGGTCCTGACAAGAGCGCTGCGGGTGTGACTCCCGCCAGCCTGGCCAAACTGCTGTGGGCGCTTCTGATCTTCACCAGCGCGTGCGGCGTGCTGATCCTGCTCAAACTCGGCTGGCTTGGCACGCTCACGCGATTGGCCTACACAGGGCTTGACCTTGGCCTGACGCTGCTGGCGCTGATCTGTGTTGTCACGCTGTTGTTGCGACTCGGCCGAACGGACGCTCCACAGGCCAATTGACGGCAAACACAACTGTCCGACCATTTCAGGCTTGATGCCGTTCACCGGCGCCTGTCCCCTGTCTCCTGTCCTGTGGCGCAGGTTCATGGTCTATGGTCTCGATGGCGTCCCCACGGATTGACCCAGCAAGATCATCTGCGGCTGACGAAATCTGCGGGGAATCCAGCTCGGATTCAGAAACAAACGCAGAGTTACGCTCGGAAATCTCAACGCCTGAGCAGACCAAGACATCCAAAACTCCATTCCGGTGGGATTTCCGGGCGCAGGCAACCCGCAGCTTGGGGATTCTCGCCAATATGAACGGCTTTTCAACATAATGATATGGTCTGACTGATCTTTGAACTGCTGGCCGGGGCGGGAGTTTGAAGCTGGCAAATTCCTGGTGGCAGTCTATCGTGGCTTGGACAACGACGGGTTCGTCAGCATGGCGTTGTTAACGCGCTGAGCGGCGGCTTCAAAGCGGAGAAAATCAGATGGATACCCAACCGGTATAGATGCCGCCTCTTCAATGGCTGACATAGTGGTTGCAGGGGTGATGGATAACGGAACACTTAATCGTATTTTCAACTCA
>JARYMD010000054.1 GCA_029907285.1 Verrucomicrobiota bacterium
TTGTGGCGATTGCCATGGCCGGTGTTTCGGTGCTGGTGCCGATGTGTGAGCCGGTGTGCAACAGGGACACGTGGCGGATGATTGGGTCTGCGTGGGTCACGTCCGGCAAAGTTTGCGCAATGTCGGCTTGCACTGCCACGGTCGGTGGCGTGTTGGCGGTCGCATTAGGTTTTGTGCTCTGGCGGATTCGGGCTGGTTTTCTGTCATGGCTGCTCTTTTTGGTACCCGGCGTGGTTTTGGGGATTCTGCTGATCAAGGCGTTAAATCGGCCGCCGTTTCTCGAGTTGTACCGGAGTGTTGTGGTGATGTTCATTGCTCTGGCCCTGCGCTATCTCGCAATCGGGAGAACCGGCGCCGTGCTTGCACGGAATTCGGTGGACCGTGATGTTGCCGATGCGGCTCGATTGGACGGGGCGTCGTCATGGCAAATGTTGTGGCGCGTCTGCTGGCCGCAGATGCGAACCACACTGGCCGTGACATGGTACATCGTGTACCTGCTTGGATTGTGGGATGTGGAGACGATTCTGTTTGTTGTTCCTCCGGGCGGGGAGACTCTATCACTGAGGATATTCAACCTGCTGCACTACGGCCATAATCCGGAGATAAACGCGTTATGCCTCTTGTTGCTCGGGGTAGCCGCGCTGCCGCCGTTGGTGCTGGCTGCCGTGAGAACTTTGGTCGGCAAAATCCGACGTTGGTTCAGTGCCGGCCTGTGGCGAGCGGCATGGTCAACTGCAACCGTCACGCTATGCGCTGTTTTGCCCGGATTGGGATGCGCGTCGGTGTTTTTTCTCGGCGGTTGTTCGCAGTCGCCACCAGCGGACGGCGGTGCAAAGAGCGTTTTCTTCAAACGCATCGAAATCATCGGAAGCAGAGGGACGGCGCCAGGTCAGTTCAACAAGCCCCGTTCTTTGACGGTTGACAGGCAGAACAATCTTTATGTGGTTGACATGACTGGCCGGGTGCAGAAGTTCGCGCCTGACGGGACGTGGCTGTTGTCATGGCAGATGCCCGAAACGGACCTTGGAAAACCAAAAGGCATGGGCATCGACAAGGACGGCCATGTCATTGTAGTTGAACCGCACTATTCGCGGATCAACCACTTCACATCCGAGGGCGTTCTGGTGCGCCAGTGGGGACAGCGAGGAACAAATGCGGGTCAGCTCGCATTCCCGCGCGCCGTGGCTGTGAACCGTGTGGGTGAGATTCTCGTGAGCGAGTACGGCCATGTCGATCGCGTTCAGCGGTTTTTGGCCGACGGCAGCAAGCTGCTCGGTGTTATTGGCCGCCACGGTTACGAGCCGGGCCAGTTCAATCGCCCGGAAGGTTTGGGGGCCGACAAGGAAGGACGGGTTTACGTGGCCGATTCGTGCAATCACAGGATTCAGGTGTTTGGGCCGGACGGTTCGTTGCTCCGGAGTTACGGCGCGCCGGGTCGGAATCAGGGGCAAATGAGTTATCCATACGACATTTGTGTGGACGCTTCTGGCAACCAATTTGTCTGTGAGTTTGGGAACAGTCGAATTCAGGTGTTCGATTCGGAGTTTCAGCCTGTCGAGGTCATAGGCGGGCCGGGCCGGGCGCCGGGCCAGTTTGCGAATCCGTGGAGTGCCGCGCTGGATTCGGCCGGGAACCTTTATGTGGCCGATGCGGGGAATGATCGCGTTCAAAAGTTGATCAGGCGCTGACCCATGCCGTTTCAGTTTACCAATCCATGTTGGCTGCCCTTGCTTCCAGCGGGCGTGGCATGGGTTGTCTGGTTGAGCAAGACCTCGTACGTGCCTCTTGTGGCATGGCGGCGGTGGTCTGCGCTTGCGATTCGGTTGGCGCTGACTGCTGCGCTTGTCATGGCGCTTGCCGGACTGCAATGGAAACGGCCAGTTGAAGGCATGGTGGTGACATATTTGTTGGACCGATCGGACAGCGTGCCGTCCCAGCATCAGGAAGCAGCCCGGGAGTACATCAATCAGAGCGCTGCTCTCAAACGGCCGAGCGACATGGCCGGCATCATCGTGTTCGGCCGCGACGCGAGCATCGAGTCATCACCCGCGCCGAAAGTGAACGTTGCAAAGATACTTGCGGTGGTTGACCCGGCCAGAACCGACATTGGCAGCGCGCTCCGTCTGGGCACGGCAGCTTTTCCCGAGTCAGGCCAGAAGCGCCTTGTGCTGTGCTCGGATGGAAATGAAAACGTCGGCGACGCAATGGGCGCTGTGGCCGCGGCAAGGTCGCTTGGCGTCACAATTGACGTGCTCCCGCTGGGCACAGAACGCAAAGGAGACGTCTCGGTTCAGAAGGTCACCCTGCCGGCCGCCCTGAAACGCGGCCAGGCATTCGAAGTGAAAATCTTTGCGAATGCGGATCAGCCCCGCGAAGCAACGCTGCGAATGTTGCGAAACGACCAGTTCATAGGCGAACAGCGGATCGAGCTCGAGCCGGGCAAAAACCTGTTCACCCTGCCACAGACTCTGGATCAACCCGGTTTTTACACTTTTGATGTTCAATTGGATGTGCCTGACGATCCTGTTCCGCAGAACAATCGCGCCAGCGCATTCACAAGCGTCAGAGGCGATCCCAGAATACTGTTGGTGTCTTCAGACCCGGCCCTGGACGGGCCGCTTGCCGATGCATTGCGTTCTTCGCGCGTGGACGTGCGGGTTGTTGACGTTCGCGGATTCCCCGGCTCTTTGGCCGAGATGCAAAGCTACGACGCGATTTTCCTGAGCAACATTGCCGCAGGCGACCTTGGCGAAACTTTTATGCGCCTGCTTGAAAGTGCAGTGCGGGATTTCGGCATCGGCCTTGTGTGCGTCGGCGGCGACCAAACCTACGCAGCAGGCGGTTACAGAGGGACCCCCTTGGAGACAGTCTTGCCCGTTGATATGGAGCTGAGCAGCAAAAAGGTCCTGCCCAACGGCGCGGTCGTGCTCATCATGCATGGCATGGAATTCAACAACGGCAACCAGGTGGCACGTGAATGTGCCCAGGGCGTTCTTGATGCGCTCGGGCCGCAGGACGAGCTTGGCGTTGTTCTGTGGGATGGGAGCGACCGCTGGCTGTTCCCATTATCGAAAGTCGGCGACAAAAAGGAAATGGGCCGTCTGATCGCCGGAATGAACCAGGGCGACCTGCCAACGTTCCAGCACGTGATGGAAATGGCATTTCGCGGCAGCGACGGAAACCCCGGCCTTCTCCAGTCAACTGCGAACCTCAAGCACATGATTGTTTTCAGCGACGGCGATCCCGCGGCGCCTTCGGACAGTCTCATGAACGAGATCGTCCAAAACCGCATCACCGTGAGCACGGTGCTCATCGCCGGCCATGCCGGTCCCGACACAATGATCCGCATTGCTGAACTCGGCGGAGGCCGGTTCTATGCGGTCAACAACCCGGACGAACTCCCGCAAATTTTCCTCAAAGAAGCAATGGTGATTCTGAAGTCGGCTATTTTCGAAGAACCTTTCGCGCCTCAGTTGGCAGCTTCAACGGAGCCTGTCCGCGGTATCTCGGGGCCGTCCTTGCCCACCTTGCGCGGTTATGTTTGCACCACGCCAAAACCTCGGGCTGAAGTCCCCATCATCTCAGACAAAGGCGATCCCGTTCTCGCGCATTGGCAGTTCGGGCTTGGCAGAGCAGTCGCCTTTACATCCGATGCCAAAGCCAAGTGGGCTGTGGATTGGCTGCGATGGGGACAATACCGGCAGTTTTGGACACAAGTGGCGCAATGGGCTCTGAGGCGGCTCGAAAGCGCCGATTTCAATGCCGAAATCTCAGTCGAACAAGGACAGGGCATCTTGACGGTCGAAGCTCTCGACCAAGCAGGCAATTACCGCAACTTCCTTGACTTGCGCGCCATCGTCGTGAGCCCCAAAGGCGGCCGACAACCCGTGCGCCTTGAACAAACAGGCCCGGGCCGATATGAAACCCGGTTCGAAACACGCGAAGTCGGCACCTACCTGATTCAACTTCTTGACTTCGAGAACGGGCGCGTCCGCGCTTCACAAGCGCTTGGCGCATGCGTGAATTATGCGCCCGAGTTTGCGACTGCCCAGCCCAACCTCAATCTGCTCTCGCGAATTGCCGCGGCAGGCGGCGGCAAACTCCTGGATTTGTCGGCTCCGCGGAACTCCGAGTTAAACCCGTTCCGCCATGACCGGCAACGCGTGTGGCGCCCGGTTGACCTGTGGGAATGGCTCCTCAAGTTCGCGGTCGTCATGTTCGTCATCGATGTGGCCGTCCGGCGTGTCGATATTGATCGCGCCGAATGGGTGAAAGCCACCGCCACACTGAGGCGTGCTTTCCTGTTCTGGCGTCGCAAGCCGAAGGTGGCCGAAGCAGAAGAATCATTGGCTGCATTGCTCGCGCGGCGCGACCAGGTGCGCGCTCGGAGGACTGCAGCCGGCCCGGCGACACCTGTTGAGGCTGGCGATGTTCTCGAGCCGAGTGCAAAACCCGCGACTCCGCAACCGCCGACGACTGCGCAAGGCAAGCCGCCGACCCCGACGCCTCAACCGCCAGGCCGGGCTGAAACCACAAGCCGTCTTCTCGAAGCGAAGCGCAGAGCGCGGAAGCGACTCGGTCAGTGACCGTGACAATCTCGAAGTGCACAGTCCAGAATCAGGGAGTGTCAATTCGGCCTGCGGTGTTCCCAATCAAGCCCGTGAGGAGCGAATAGTGCGAAGTCATAGGTTCGGACTTCCTGACCCCGCCGCACAGAGGTCCTCGAGCTGGAATTTCAGGATGCGACGATTTTCCATAGCGCTACATAACTGCCAAGAGTGTCCGTGTCGAAACCTCTGAGCAGTTGGTTGCCCGGTTGATGCGGCCGGAGACAGCCGCGCTCCCGGCACCGCTAATTCCTCCCACGCGTCTTTCGCGTATTCCGCGCTTGAACGAAGCCGCTTCGCGTCGATCGGGCGCGCCGCTGCTCTCTGCAACCGACCTCGACACTCTCCTGACGATTCTCATTTCATTCCTCCTGACCGCTGACCATTGTCTGGAGCGGGCTGCTGTGCGCAACGTCTGCCTGCGACGTGCACTTGCATGCGCGCGATCGCCAGATGTAGAAAATGCCAGGATAGACAATCAACTCCATGAGAGCTGATGTCAGCACGCCGCCAATCATGGGAACGGCAATTCGTTTCATTACATCGGCGCCCGTGCCATGACTCCACATGATCGGCATCAAGCCTGCTATGATCACGCATGCGGTCATGACTTTCGGGCGAACCCGCTTGACTGCGCCGTGGTAAATAGCGTCGCGCAATCCGGCCAGGTTGGTGAGGAGCCCGCGGTTCTGCCATTGGGCGCAGGCGATATCGAGATACAGCAGCATAACAACGCCCGTTTCCGCGTCCAAGCCTGCCAATGCAATAATGCCAACCCACACAGCAACGCTGAGATTGTAGCCCAGCCAATGAATCGCTGCGAACGCACCCACCAGCGAAAAAGGCACTGCCAGCATTACCATTGCAGTTTTTGCGGCCGAACGAGTGTTAAGGTAGATGATGACAACAATGATAAGAAACGTCAGAGGCACGGCTATCATGAGACGTTGCTTGGCCCTGAGCATGTATTCGTATTGGCCACTCCAGACAATGTTGCAGCCGCCGGGCAAGTTGATTGTGCCATTTGCGACCGCTTGGCTGACGGCTCGCATCGCCATCTTTACGTATGTGCCTATGTCAATGCCTTTCACGTCAACGTACACCCAGACATTTGGCACGGCGGCTTCGCTCTTGATGCTCATGGGTGCGTTGACGACTCGAAGTGTTGCCAACTGTCCGAGCGGCACATGCGCGCCTGTTGGGGTGGGAACGGCCAAATCGCGGAGAGCCTGGAAATCCTGGCGGTAATCGCGTGCGTAGCGGAGATTGACGGTGTAGCGTTCCAGGCCTTCGACGGTTGTTGCAAGCGGCATGCCACCGAGTGCAACGGCAAGCACCTCCTGCACCTCGCCGAGCGTAAGACCATATCGGGCAATCTCGTCGCGATCGATATTGAACTCGATATACCGTCCGCCGATGGCGCGTTCGGAATAGGCGCTTGTTGTCCCCGGAACTTGTTTCACCACCGCTTCAATCTCCGAACCAATCCTCTCCAAGTCAGCCAGACTGGGGCCGGTCACCTTGATGCCGACGGGCGTTTTGATGCCGGTGGAAAGCATGTCAATGCGGGTTTTGATTGGCATTGTCCAGGCATTGGCAAGCCCGGGGAACTGGACGGCGGCGTTCATTGCATCAACGAGTTCGTCAGGCGTGCGGCGCCGATGGGCGATCAGGTTCCCCGATCGGTCTTTAATGTCAACCTCGGGCCACTGCTCTTCGGGTTTGAGCATGATGGTGGTCTCGATCATGTCGAATGGGGCAGGATCAGTGGCTGTCTCAGCGCGCCCAACCTTGCCGAATACGTGATGCACTTCAGGAAAAGAACGGATGATCTTGTCCGTTTGTTGGAGAAGTTCGCGCGCTTTAGTGGATGAGATGCCGGGGAAGGTCGTTGGCATGTAAAGCAAATCTCCCTCATAAAGCGGCGGCATGAATTCTGAGCCGATGTTTTGGAACGGGAACAGCACGCCAGCCTTGAATGCCCATTCCTTGATCCGGCCGTCGGGAAGAAATCGTGCAGCGAGCTTGTTCGATGGGAAAAACGTCCACGCAACTGCGGCAGCCGCACTGAAGATGACCAGCCAGCGCCATTTGATCACGAAATCAATCACCGGGTGATAAAGCATGACAAGGAGGCGGTTGATGGGATTCTTTTCTTCTGGTTGGACATGGCCGCGAATGAGCAAGCCCATCAGAACAGGCGCCAGAGTGACGGAAAGCAGCGCAGCAGCGGCCATTGAATACGTCTTTGTAAACGCCAATGGCTTGAACAACCTGCCTTCCTGGGCCTGGAGGGTGAACACCGGGATGAATGAAACGGCTATCACCAGCAGCGAATAGAAGAGCGTTGGGCCGACTTCGATGGACGCTTCACGAATGATCTGCCAGTGCGGCTTCTTGCCGAAGCTGTGCTCCATGTGCTTGTGTGCGTTCTCGATCATGATGATGACCGCATCGACCATGGCGCCGATCGCAATGGCAATCCCGCCAAGTGACATGATGTTGGAGCTGATGCCCTGGCCAAACATGACAAGGAATGACATCAGCACTGCGATGTGCAGAACAAGAATGGCAACGAGCGCGCTGCGCACGTGCGCCAGAAACGCCATGCAGACCAGCGCCACAACAATGCTTTCCTCAACAAGTTTTTGTTCAAGCGTTTTGACTGCGCGGTCGATCAGCGCGCTGCGGTCGTACACGATCGTATAGGACACATCCGGAGGAAGCGCTTTCATGGCTTCATCCAGTTTGTGTTTCACATCGAGAATGACCTTGCGCGCATTTGCGCCGGAGCGGACAACAACGATGCCGCCAACGGTTTCGCCTTCACCGTCGAGCTCAGCGATGCCGCGGCGCATTTCGGGGCCGAGTTGCACAGTGGCCACGTCCCGCAGCAAGATCGGTGTTCCGTTTGTCCAGACACCAACTGCAATCTTGCGCAGCGATTCCTCGTCCTGGATGTAGCCTTTGACACGCACAATGAACTCAGTTTCGGCCATTTCGATCGAGCGTCCGCCGACTTCGCCGTTGCTCATCCGGATTGCCATGCTCACTTTTGAGAGCGGCAGGTTGTAAGCTCGCAACTTCACGGGATCGACTGTAACCTGGTATTGCTTTTGAAAGCCGCCGATGGAGGCTACCTCAGCTGCGCCTTCAACGGCTGCAAGTTGATAACGCAAATACCAATCCTGAATGGAGCGTAATTCTTGCAGACTGCGGTTTGTTGAGTTGATACAGTACATGAAGGCCCAACCCACACCGGTGGCATCCGGGCCAAGAGACGGCGTAACACCCCTGGGCAGTTCTCCGCCGAGCTGGTTCAAATACTCCAACACCCGGCTCCGGGCCCAATACAGGTCCGTCCCGTCTTGGAAGATCACATAGACGAACGAGTAACCGTAAAACGAATAGCCGCGCACCACCTTGTTGAAAGGCACCGACAGCATCTTGGTGGTGATTGGATAAGTCACCTGGTCTTGCACAATCTGGGGGGCCTGCCCCGGATACTCCGTGTATATGATGACCTGCACGTCGGACAGGTCGGGGATTGCGTCCAGAGGGATGTTTCTAACCGCATAGACACCGCCCAGCACCAGCATAACGGTGGCCAGCAGGACGATGAATTTGTTCTGAAGCGAAAACTCGATGACACACTTGAGCATGTTAGAACCCTCGTGGCGCAAGCCGGCTCGGAAACCTCGCCGCTTGGCCGGGCCGAGACGCCCAAACCTTCATCCCGGTGAGAGTTTCTGCGCCAGCATATTCCATGGGCTTGTGAAGACCTCTGCGTCGCAAAGTTCTCACGTTATGACATGGGGGTTAGTGCTGATGGCCAGTGCCAGTGTTCTCTGGAGCCTGAACTGGGTGCTGTTTCCACCAGTTTTCTTCGGCCAGTTTGCCATGCTTCACCTTGGTCGTTTCGACCAGCTTCATTCCACATTTCGGGCATTCGTCGGGGGCGTCGGAAACGACGTCCGCGTGTTCTTCCATTGGGCAGGTGTAGTACTTGGTCGTTGCGTCTTTTTGGGTTTTGGCCGGAGTTGCGGCCGGAGCTCGAGTCTCGACGCCTTGTGCCGGGCCAGTGGCAGCTCCAACGCCGATGGCTTTCTTCTGGTGAAGCATTTTCTGTATTGCCTCTCGGAGCTGGCTTTCCGAGTCAAGCATGAACTGCCCGGAGGTGACCACGCGTTCGCCCTCCTTGAGCCCGCTCAATACCTGATACATATCGCCTTCAGCGCGTGGACCGAGCGTGACTGTGCGCGGCTCGAACCTTCCGCCGTCGAGAGCCACAAACACCGTGTTTTTTTCCCCGCTTCGCAAGATGGCCATGTCCGGCACCAACAGTGCTGACAGTTCGAGTTCCGCGCGAAGCTCGACGGAGCCGAACATTCCCGGTTTGAGCAGATAACCCGGATTCTGAAGCTCGACGCGCGCACGTGTTGTGCGGGTGTTTTCATCGACGGTCGGATAGATGTAAGTGACGCGGCCATGAAACTTGCGGTCCGGGAAGCTCGAGAGCCGGACGACCGCCTCTTGCCCCTGGTGAACGAATGGCAAGTCCTGCTCGTAAATCTGCGCGTAAATCCAGACCGTCGATAGATCAGCAAGCCGGTAAACTGTTGTGCCGGCGTCAACCATCTGGCCTTGGACAACCATCTTGTTTATGACGAACCCACTCTGCGGCGCGGCAATGCGCAGCGTTTTCCTTGGCTGCCGGGTCCTTTCCAACTCAGCAATCTGATCATCCGAAATGTCGAAGAACTTGAGCTTGAGCCGTGCGGTTTGGAGGAGAGTGTTGCGATCGGGAGTTTCTGGAGTGACGGCGCCCGCAATGGCGAGCACGTACTCGGTCTGGGCGCTGTAGAGTTCGGGCGAATATATTTCAAAGAGTGGATCGCCCTTGGCCACCAATTGGCCCGTGGCATCTGCGTAAAGCTTCTCGAGCCAGCCTCTGAACTTGGTCGTCACATCCGCCAGAGCGCGTTCGTCATAGTCAATCGTTCCGACAGTTCTGATTAATCGGCGCAATGGCCCGTTTGTGACAACGTAGGTGCGGATGCCCATGTTCTGGATTGTCACAGGGTCAATGGCGATCCTCCCCGAGGCACCCGGTCCTTCCTCGTCCTCATAGACGGGCTGCATGTCCATTCCCATGCTGTCTTTGGCAGGCCTTTCGCTGACTTCGCCCGGGATCATTGTGGACTTGTAGTACTTGATCTTGCGTGTGGCGTTTTCGGCTGCCGGCTCTGCGCCTATAGGCCGCTGGATTGATGTGAGCTTCATTCCGCAAATCGGGCAGTTTCCCGGCTTGTCTTGGACGACCTGGGGATGCATCCCGCAGGTGTAAACAATCCTGGCTTCCCGAGCTGCAATTCCGCCCGCTGCGGCTTGCCTCTGTTCGGTTGAGCGGCCGACAAGAAAAGCGCAAAGGACACCCGCAACTGCAATGACGCCCAATATAGTTTTCGATTTCATGTTCGGATCAATGCCGAAGGTTTGTGGAAATGCTGCCGGAAGTTGGATTGCTTCCAAGAGCGCCTGATGTCTGTTGCCGGGACCCAACGCCAGGGGTATCTGTCAGGACAGGTGCTGCCTCGGGCGCAATCCCGGCGATCATCAAAGACAGGTCGGCGAGGATGATCTCGCGGCGCATGCGCGTTTCTGCCTCCTCGAGCCGGAAATTCAACCACGTGCGCTCCGCATCAATTAGATTCAAGAAATCAACCTGCCCAACGTGATATCCGGAACGGGCCGCTTCGAGTGACTGCTGAGCTCTTGGGATTAATTCGTCCTGCAGAAGGGCCAAATTCCGCGTGAGTTCGCGGTAGCCATAGCTTTTCATCGCGAACTCAACGGCAATGCTGATTTGCTCTGCCGTGAGACGCGCTTCAGCGGCGCGCTTATCCGCCTGGGCTTTGGCGATTTGTGCTTGGATTTTGTCGCGCCAGATCGGGAGCGTTATGTCTGCTACGGGGCGGAACATGGGCGGCGAAGCTCTTGCATCGGCCATCAAGCCCAGGTCGAAATCTGGCATCTTGGATTTGGCTGCCAGGGCGATGGCGGCTTGGGCCATCTGCACCTCGGCTTTCAACATCTTTAGTCTTGGGTTCCGCGCAAACGCAATCGCAAGCAATTCATCGCCGCTTAAATCCAGTGGCGTTGATTCACCTTTAGCAGGCCGGGGCGGGTCGGGCTGGCCGCGTGTCAGTCCAAGTGCGCCTTTGAATTGGGCGGCGAACGGACGGCGCGAGTCCTCGAGGTTTTCAATCTCAGCGGCAAGTTTGGCGCGGTCGATTTGCGCGCGATAGACATCCTGCAGCGCAACTTTGCCAGCAGCATTTCGCGCGCGCGCGGCTTCCTCCAATGCAGAGAGCAGGCCAAGCGCGTCGCGATTGATGCGTATGCTTTCATCGAGAAAGCAAAGCTGGTAATAGGCGCGTTTGACGTTGAATGCGGTCCGCAGCACTGCGGCTTCAAATGCGAAATACTTCTGCGTGCTGCTGGCTGTTGCAACACTTGCCGCTGCCTTCAGCTTTCCGGGCGCGGGAAACATCTGCAGCAAGCCAGGCATCACTGTCATGACTATGTCGGCAATATCAGCTTCGAACATAAAACGCGGGTCAGGCCGGGAGCGGTCGATAGTGATTTGTTCGATCGAGCTTGCCCAATCGAAATACGCAGCTTCCACAGAAGGGTGATTGAGCATGGCAAATCGGAGATAATCTCCAAGCGAGCACCCGTTGGTGAGCACAGGAAGATTCCGTTCGGTGCGGGATTGCACGAATCGATGGCTCAGAGCTTGCATGCTCTTCCGTGCTTCGCGTTCGCCCCGGGTTGGAACACCGCTGCAAGAGACCAGGAGCAACACTGCAAGGACAACCCCTGCGGAGGCACCTACCAAGTGGCCTTCAGCTTGCATGGGACCCTGCGTTTTTGAGGCGGTCATGCTGTCCTTCGCCCGCCAATTTCATATGGCAAAGTGTAGGACTGCTTTCCCATTCGGCAAATGCCTCAGTGCCGCCGAACTCACGTAACTGTTAGCCGGGGCCCAGAGACAACAAGGGGCATGGACAGCACAACACAGCGCAAAACCGCCGCCGCGGTGCAGCTTCTGGGAGTGAGTCGGAATCGATGAAGCAGGTTCGCGTTGAGCGTTGCACGTTCCCAAACAGGGGACCCGTCGAGCAAGCCCGTCGGAACGTTCAACATGCAACGCTCAACTTGCAACTTCCAACAGCGAAGAGCTCGTTAACGGTCTCAATCGCCAGCTCGGTGCGTCTCAGGCCGCTTTGGTTCCGGCTGCGCCAGGCTGCGAGATATGCGCGCCCGGGAACAGCTCACCGGAATCAAACTTCGGCTGTAGATTGCCTGTAAGCCGGTGAGATTTCCAGGCTAGCTCAGCGGTTTTATCAGCTTGGATTATGTGTCTGGCACTGGTTGAAGCCGAGCGATCACGCCAGCTTCCAGGGCGCGCGGTATTGGCGCGTCAGGAGCTTGGCGGCTTCCTCGTCCCCTACAATGGTCTCTGTGTTGGCATCCCATTTGATCCTCCGCCCGACGAGCATTGAAATCAGGCCAAGATGACCCGGAATGGCTGAGTGATGTGCTGCTTCGACCGGCGTGATTGTGGGTTTGCGCGATTTGACGCAGTCGAGGAAGTTTCGCATGTGATCGCGCGAATGATAAGCTTTGACCTTGCGGAGGTCTTCGGGCAGACGCGAGATGTCTTTGAGCTCTTCCTTCGAGCAGTCGAACCCGCCGCGGTCCACCCAAACCCAGCCGTCGGTGCCGATCCATTTGGTTCCACTGCGGATGTCACGGTGGCCGCCAGCAATGATGAGAGTGATGTCGTTCGGGTATTTGCAGGTGATTCTGTATCTCGTGCAGGTGTTCCAAATGGCATCCTTGGGCGGGAATTCGCCCTGGCCTTCGACTTCGAGAGGGCCTATCTCGTCCGAACCCAATCCCCAGTGGGCGATGTCGCAGTGGTGGCCAATCCAATCGAGCAACTGGCCGCCGCCGACGTTGTAGTTCCATCGCCAGTTCATGTGAACTCTGACTTTGATGTAAGGCTCCATTTCGGACGGACCAATCCACATGTTGTAGTCGAGTTCAGGCGGCGGTTCGGTGACTGCAATGTTCCATCCCGGGCTGCCGCGGGTGACTTTTGAAAGGTCTCTTGGCTTGTCCGGGAGCTGGGCGAGCTTGTCGAGCAGCTCTTTTGATGTCCCGGCAAAATCATGATGCCCGGCCGGAAGGCCGACCTCGACGCGTGTGACTTTGCCGATCAATCCATTGAGCACGATCTCGACGGCTTTATGGAAATTCTCCTGCGAGCGCTGCCAAGAGCCTGTTTGCCAGATTCGCTTGTATTGTTGGACGGCGCGGACGATTGCCTGCTGTTCAGCGATTGTGCGGGCGAGCGGTTTTTCGCCGTAGATGTCCTTGCCGTTCTTTGCTGCTTCGACGGCGACAAGCGCGTGCCATGTGTCTGGCACAGCAAGCATGACGGCGTCGATGTCGCTTCGCGCCATCAACTCGCGGTAATCGTGGTAAGGTTTGCAATCTTTGTTGCCGTACTTTCCGTTGACGGCATTGACGGCGGATTCGAGGTGCTTTTTGTCAATGTCGCAGGCGGCGACGACCTGGCAGTCGCGCTGGTTCATGAATGCGCCCGTGTTGCCGGGTCCCTGCATGCCCCAACCGACAACTCCCATGACAATGCGCTCGGAGGGAGCGGGTCTGCCTTCTCCGCCGAGAGCGCTTATTGGGACTATTGTGGGGGCCGTAATGGCGATGGCTGTTCCGGACAAAAATCTGCGTCTTGATATTCTCCTAGTTCTGTTTGGCATATGCATAACGAAAGTATGATGGACCAGGGCACAAGAATATTCGAGAAAAAACTGAACCAAGTTCGGAATTGGCAAAGCCCGCCTGCAATGTATTCTCCTCCCCACACGTAATCAGAATTTATGAGCAAAAAGATTTCGCATAAACGTTACAGAGAAGACCTTTCCGAAATGCCGGACTGGCTGAGGAAAAAAAAGTGCCCGCTCCGCGACAAGTTTTTGTCCGGACCGCGCATCCTGCCTCGAAACATCACCGGCAAGGAAAAGTTAAGCGACATCATCGACAAGACGTACCTTGCGTACAACGCCGCGAGGCTCAGGGAGGGCTGTAACCTGTTCGTGGGGAAAATGCTCGAACCGGACGTGACAATTGGCATGAGCTTCGCCGGCGCCCTCACGCCGGCCGGTTTCGGCTGTTCGTGCATAATCCCCCTGATCAAAGCTGGATTTGTGGACTGGATAGTGGCCACAGGGGCAAACCTGTACCACGATTTGCATTTCGCGCTCAACTACCCTGTTCACATGGGCAGTTTCAAAATGGACGATACCGCTCTCAGGAACAACGATATCGTCCGAATCTACGATGTCCTGCTCGGTTACAGCGATTGCCTGATGGCCACTGACGAGATTCTCCGAAGCATTCTCATTCAGCCCGAGTTCCAGCATGAAATGGGCACCGCGGAACTCCATTATCTTCTTGGCCGTTATTGCGCCGAGTGGGAACGCAAGAACGGTCTCAAGGACGTTTCCGTCCTTGCAGCAGCGTATCGGGCGGGTGTCCCCTGCTACACCAGTTCTCCAGGAGATTCAACGATCGGCATGAACGTCGCAGGTGTTGAACTCCGCGGGAACAAGCTCCGGATTAACCCATCCATCGATGTCAATGAGACAACCGCTTTCGTTCTTGCGGCAAAACGGTCCGGAGGCAAAAGCGCAGTTGTGCTTTGGGGCGGTGGCAGTCCAAAGAACTTCATGCTCCAGACGGAACCGCAGATTCAGGAGGTTCTCCGGATCAAGGAGTACGGTCAGGACTATTTCCTGCAGGTTACAGACGCAAGGCCGGACACCGGCGGGCTTTCGGGTGCCACACCGAGCGAGGCTGTTAGCTGGGGCAAAGTCGATCCCGCCAGCCTTCCGGATGCAGTGGTCTGTTACACCGACATCACAATCGCGATGCCTTTGTTCACGCACTACTCTCTGGCCCGACACAAACCGCGCAAGCTGCGCCGGCTTTATGATCAACGACCGGCTCTGCTAAAGGCTCTTAAAAAGGAGTACTTCACCCATAACAAGGTCAAGATGATCGACGGCAGCGATCCTGAAATAGATTGAGCCGGGCACCGACAATTTCTTGGCGCTGGCGATGCTCACACCATTGAACGACTGTATCGGTCATGACGTTCAACGCATCGGAGTCCCGGCCTTACCGTGTGCACTTTGCGTGGCTGCGGTAATGTCGGGACTTGCAGTTTGCGGAGTGATGAGTACACTGTTGTCGGTTTTCAACGGCGGGGTAGCCAAGTGGTAAGGCAGGGGTCTGCAAAACCCTTATTCGTCGGTTCGATTCCGACCCTCGCCTCCAACTCTAAGTTGCTTTTTGCAACGAGTTGCAGCTTCCAGAGGAGGCCAGTGCCAGTGAAATCATTACCGGGCTACGACTCAACAACTACTCCGGTAATACTCGGCAATCGCTCGCGACGACGGGATACGCAGCCCGTTTGGTGTAGCTGAGACGCCCAAAGCCGCGTTCCGCCTCATAGCTTCGGACCAAAAGTCTGAAACTATGAAACGTCGTTACATCCTCTACCGCCGCAAACGCGGCGGCATGTTCTACATCGAAGACACC
>JARYMD010000550.1 GCA_029907285.1 Verrucomicrobiota bacterium
CAACGACATTCGATCCATGGTTGCCTGATCCAGCCAACGGCCCAACAACCCCACGCACTACAGCCCCCGCCAAAATCATTGGTTGCCGCTGTGCGCGGGGAATGATTGACGTTAACACCCTTTTCATCCAGTTGATTTTGATCTCCCTCTCCAGCGGCTTGATGTCTGAGCCCTCGGGCCAATGGCCCATGGCCTACGCTTCTCCGCAGGCTCAGAGTTCATGATCTCGAACAAAATGACATGAGCCCAACTCCATGCCGCTCATTATCTGTTCTGAACAATCACTACAAGGATGCCAAAGTCTCACTGCCAGCTTTCTTCTCGGCTTTGTCCGGCGACTTGAGCGCCGATTCTTCAGCCCCGCGCCGCTTTAATCCGGCTGCCGAAATCTGTGGGCAACATCCCATGCCAACAAAGTGCGGGGCTCAATATTGAATCATTTCTCCAAATCGCCGAGATGCCTTGACCATGTCCCACGCCGAGGGCAAACTGCGCCCATATGAACAGGCGCTCCGGGCATGTCGAATCGCACGATGGACCGTTCCCGGTTCTGAAACAGTCTGGCGCGCGGCAAAAGTTCAACCCACTCCGTAGAGCAATATGAAAGATCAACTCAACCGTCGTTCGTTCATTCACCGCGCTGCTGTAGGTTCCGCTGCCGTGGCATGGCTCGGCAGCAAGGCGCCAATGGTAATGTCTGCTGAGGCCGACAAACCAGCCATGCTCGGCGGCACACCCGTGCACAAAGGGAGCTGGCCTGGCTAGCCAACATGGCGCGAGTCGTGGGAACCCGCCGTAATCGAAGTCCTCAGAAGCGGCCGGTGGTTCCGAGGCGCGGGCGAGCACGTCGAGGAATTCGAACAGGCTTATGCCAAACTCATGGGCGCCAAACGTTGTCTCGCAACCGCCAGCGGCACAACCGCTCTGCTCGTCAGCCTCCACGTTCTCGACGTCGATGCAGGCGATGAGGTGATAGTATCGCCGTTCACTTTCATAGCCACTTACAACGCAGTGCTGATCAACAAGGCCCTCCCGGTGTTCGCAGACACCGATCCGGCAACCCTGACGATCGACCCGGCCTCAATTGAAAGCCGAATCACCGACCGCACTCGCGCCATTTTGCCCGTCCATATCTACGGCCTTCCATGCGATATGGACCCGATCAACGCAATCGCCCGCAAACACAAACTCGCTGTGATCGAGGATGCCTGCCAGGCGTGGCTCGCCGAATACAAGGGCCGCAAATGCGGCGTGCTTGGCGACCTCGGCTGTTTCAGCTTCCAGAACTCCAAGCATCTCCCAGCCGGCGAAGGCGGCGCCGTAACCGGAGACAGCGACGATCTCCTCGATCGCGCCCAGGCGTTCCACAACTGCGGCCGGGCATTTGGCAACTTCAAAGGCCCCAGACCCTATTTCACCCGCGGCAGCAATTACCGAATGCAACAGTTCCAGGCTGTCATCCTCATGCAGCAGTTCGACAAACTCATCAAGGAAACAGAAATCCGCCGCGCCCACGCCCAGCATCTCACCGAAGGCCTCAAAACCATCCCGGGCATCCAAACAGTTCGCCTCCCCCAAAACAGCAATCCAGTCTGGCATCTCTACCCGTTCCGCTACGACGCAGACCAGTTCAACGGGCTGAGCCGCGACAAATTTCTCCGAGCGCTCAACGCCGAAGGCGTTCCATGCGGCGCCGGATATCACGAACAGTACTTCGACGGTTTGCTCGACGAAGCAATAAACTCGCGCGGCTTCAAGCGCCTTTTCAGCCCCGCAAGGCTCAAGGCCTATCGCGAAAGTTTCGAAGAGCTCAAAGGCAACCGGCTGGTCTGCAACACAACAGTTGCCATGACGCAGAACCTCCTTCTCGGGAGCCGCGACGACATGGATCACATCATCGAAGCCGTCCGCAAAATCCACAAACACAGCGCCGCCCTTGCCAAAGCTTCCTGACCCGGAAACCTCACCGGCCAAGGCCCTTGGTACACCCACGCCTTCAATCCGGTGAGATTTCCGGGAGCCAGCATATTTCTGAATCTTTTGAGGACACCTGTTTTGCAGACTACTTTGGGTGTATGACTATATTGGAAAATCGTTCATATTCGCGAAGATTTCCAGGCAGCGAGTTT
>JARYMD010000551.1 GCA_029907285.1 Verrucomicrobiota bacterium
GTCCGATCGGCTGCTTTGGCAGCGCGTGTGGGAGTCTTTTGTCAGCCGCCGCCAGTTGTTTGGCCCGAAGATGTTTGTGAGGATATCGACGAGGTTGGAAAGCGACGACACCAGAGCGGCCGATGAACTGCTGGTGAAAATGTTGAGCGAGTGGCTTCGGTCAGTTGATTTTGCCGAGGACATGCGGAATTGGAAGGAACACAGGTCCAAGAGCGGCGCGGCTGCGATCGAAGGGTTTCTGCGAGCCTGGGAATCCCGCCGAAATGACGGTCCGGACATGCCTCGTCGGTCGGCCGGTGAGATTTCCTTGCAGGAGAAGGTCGAGCGTGGAACTGCTCGATCATACAGCTTGACGGCATGAATGGTGGCACGATGGCAGGGCAAATAACTGGTGTGGAAAAGCGGCCAAGCGCCATGGAAACACTGGGGACGCTTGTCCCGCTGGTGCCTTCATTGCTGGCGATGGCGTGGCTGGTGTCGCAGGCGAAATGGTTTTGGTCAACCCGGCCTGATTTGAACTTTGGCTGGGTTGTGCTGATCCTGTGCTGTTATTTGTTGTGGGATGCGTGCGAGCGGGGGGTGACTCTCGAGTGGCGTGCGCGGTGGTGGGCATTGGCGGCGGGTGTCGTGGGAGCCGGGCTTTTGTTTGTGGTGCAGGTTTATCAGGCTGCTTTCGGGACGAATGCGGCATCGACACAAGGGTTGGCATTGGGAGTATTGTTGATTTGTGCTGCGAATGTTGGAGTTGCGTACGGATGGCGTGGGGTGCGATTGTTTGCGATGCCGTTTGCTTTCATACTGGTGTCGTTGCCTCTGCCGAGCTTGATTCAGGGATTGGTGGTTAACGGATTGCAACATCGCGTGGCGGTGATTGACACCGAGTTGTTGAATCTGATGGGAATCCCTGCGCAACAGGTGGGCAGTCTGATTCAATTGCCAAATGGGACAGTGGGGATTGACGAGGCGTGCAGCGGGATCAGAAGCCTGCAATCGACAGTGATGGCCTCGCTGTTTATTGGGTATCTTTCTTTGCAGCGTGCGAGTTTGCGTGTGCTGTTGTTGCTGGCGGGTGTGTTGCTGGCCATTACGGGCAATGTGATCAGGTCGTTGTATCTCTGTTTGTCGGCTTATCACAGAGGGATCGATTCGATATCGCAAGTGCATGATGCTGCGGGGTGGTCGATTTTGGCGTTCACGGCCGTCGGCGTAATCTTGATTTCATGGTGGTTTTCGAGGATGGAAGCCGCGGCAAACCGTTTGGCTATGTCTGCGCGCCGCGAGGAAAATGCCCGCGAAGAAGCAAAGGTGGGGCAGGCGGAACGAACGAAAGTGTGAAGCGGTGTTTGGACCTTTTTTTGGTAGTGGTCACTGCGCCACTGTGGCTCCCCCTGATGTGCGCGGTGGCATTGGCAGTCCGTCTCAAGCTGGGAAAACCAATCCTGTTCCGCCAGCCGCGCGCCGGGCTGCACGGGCGCCAGTTTGAATTGCTCAAGTTCCGCACGATGACCAATGAGCGCGACGCGCAAGGCCGCTTGTTGCCCGATGAACAACGGCTCACACCGTTCGGGCGATTGCTCAGATCAACTTCGCTCGATGAGCTGCCGCAGTTGTTTAACGTTTTGCGCGGCGACGTGAGCCTTGTCGGGCCGCGCCCGCTCCTGATGGATTACCTGCCGCGTTACACCCCTGAACAGGCGCGCCGTCACGAGGTGCGGCCGGGAATAACCGGCTGGGCGCAGGTGAACGGCAGAAACGTGCTTTCATGGGAAGAGAAGTTTCGGATGGACGTGTGGTACGTGGACAATCGGTCGGTCTGGCTTGACTTGAAGATACTGTGGCTGACGTTGCGAAGTGTGCTGGTGAGGCAGGGCATCAGCGCGCCGGGCGAAGCCACCATGCCGGAGTTCATGGGGTCGAATAGGGATGAAAAATGAACTGTAGCCGAGGACGTAAGTCCGCGGAGAAATCTTTCGGTTCAATAACAAGTTTTCCGCCGACCAACGTCGTCGGCTACAGGTGAGTATTTCTGTGATTGTAGCCGAGGACGTAAGTCCGCGGAGAAATCTTTCGGTTCAATAACAAGTTTTCCGCCGACCAACGTCGTCGGCTA
>JARYMD010000552.1 GCA_029907285.1 Verrucomicrobiota bacterium
TTCAACAGCGCAGCGTTCATCAGCGGTCGCGGTCGCCGACTCGGCTCCCCTGGGGCACCTTTGGTTCCGGCTGCGCTGGCCCGCGAAACATGCGGGCTAAGGCCGATGCAAGCTTGTTCGCATCATCGCAAAAGCGCACTTTCTGCTTTCCATTTTTTTGGGGGTTGCGATTCTTGAGGTACTTTATTGAGCGTTATGGACGTCAAACTTCCGAACCTCGGCGAGACCGTCGATTCAGGCGTTGTTGTCAATGTGTTGGTCACAGAAGGCCAGAAGGTTGCGAAAGGCGACCCGCTGATTGAAATCGAGAGCGAAAAGGCAATTGCAACGGTCCCTTCCCCCGCGGAAGGCGTGGTTGCAAAGTTGCACGTTCGGGCTGGCGACAAAATCGCCGTCGGACAACGGATTTTGACTTATGCAGGCGTCGGAACTGAAGCCCCGGCTGAGGTTCGTCAAACGGAGGAACCCCCGGCGCCTGCTGCTCAGGTTCAAGAACCGCGCCCATCCCTTCCAGAACAGAAGCCAGAACCCGTGCAGGAACCGGCCGAAGTTGAGCCATCCGGAAGCCACCCGCCTGCAGCGTCGCCTTCCATCAGACACACCGCGCGCGAACTCGGCATTGACCTGAGCCGTGTGCGTGGCACCGGCCGCGGGGGCAGGATACTGATGACAGACCTGCGGGCTTACATCCAACGCCTTCAAAAGCTGGCAGCCGGCGCCGGCGCGGTTCGCGAGCGCGAGCAGCCTGCTGCTGTGCAAGTTGACTTTTCGAAGTGGGGCCCTATAACCATCAAGCCGCTCTCGCCGTTGCGGCAGACAATCAGCAGGCGCATGTCGGAGAGCTGGCGCACGGTCCCGCGCGTGACGCAGTTCGACGAGCCCGACATAACACGTTTGGTGGAACTCAGGGAGCGTTACAAGGCTGCGTACGAGGCCAAAGGGGTCAGGCTCACATTGACCGGCCTGCTTGTGCGCTGCGTAGTACTGGCGCTCCAAAAGCACCCGGTTATCAACGCCAGCCTTGATTCGTCAGGCGAAAACATCGTGTACAAGAGTTATTACCACCTCGGCATCGCGGTGGACACCGAGGCCGGGCTCATTGTTCCTGTCATGCGTGACGCGGACAAAAAGAGCCTGCTCGACATATCTCGCGAGCTGGAGGAGCTTGCGCGAAAAGCGCGCGAGCGGAAGGTCTCGGGCGAAGAACTCAGGGGCGGCACTTTCACGATTTCAAATCAAGGCGGCATCGGGGGCACGCATTTCACGCCGATAATAAACCTTCCTGAAGTGGCGATACTTGGCGTGGGGCGTGGCGCGATGAAACCAATGTGGCGCGACGGACGCGTTGAGCCGCGCCATCTTGTTCCAGTTTCGTTGTCTTACGACCATCGAATTGTGGACGGCGGCGAGGCAGCGCGGTTCATTGTTGATCTTGCGAAGGCCGCCGCGGAATTTGACGAAGCGTTCGTGCGTCTGTAGGAGTACTTCCAGCCCATTCGAGTATGAACACAATTGAAACTGAAATCGTTGTGGTTGGGGCGGGTCCGGGTGGATACGCCGCGGCGTTTTACGCAGCCGATTACGGCAAGAAAGTCGTGCTGGTTGAAAAAGATTCCAAGCTGGGCGGCGTTTGCCTCAACTGCGGGTGCATCCCATCAAAAGCACTCTTGCACGCTGTCGATGCCATAGGTTTGGCGCGCGAGTCAGCGCGCCGCGGCATCATGTTCGCAGAACCACGGGTGGACCTGGGCATGCTCAGGGCATGGAAAGAGTCGGTTCTCGAGCGGCTTCGGCACGGCATTGCACAACTGGCACAGCGCCGCCAGGTTGAAATACTGCATGGCCGTGGCCATTTCGAGGATTCAAACACGCTCCGGGTGGAGACCACCGAGGGGCAAAAGTTCATCAAGTTCAAGCATGCGATTATTGCCACCGGATCGAAATCTGCGATGCCGAAGGCGTTTGATCTTGGCAACCCGCGTGTGATGACATCGACAGAAGCCCTCGAAGTCGAGGAAGTGCCTCCGCGATTGCTGGTCAT
>JARYMD010000553.1 GCA_029907285.1 Verrucomicrobiota bacterium
TGTCATCCTTGTCACCCACATCTGTGATTACCGCAACGCCAACCTTTGGCAATGTTTCGGCCACAATGCACTGTGCTTCACGCAGTTCCGCCCAATCACTCTCGGTCGGCGCCGCAGTGATTTCGCTGATTGGTCGCTTGCGATTCTTGTCCCACGGCGCCAACTGGACTGCAAGGAAAGTGAAATCGCCCTGGCCCCAGTCACGCCGCCAATTGAGAATCATGTCGGCAAACAAACGCCGATACTGAAACGCGCGCCCGGCGTTGGATTCGCCCTGGTACCAAATCGCACCGCATATCGCGTACGGGATCAGAGGCGCTATCATGCCATTGTACAACTCAGTCGGGCGCCATGGTTCCCATGGACGGCCTTTTTCGAACTTTTTGCCCGCAGCCTCGGCCTCGGCCTTTTCCTTCTGCCATTGTGCAAGCGCGCTCTCGTAATTCCTTCGTGCTTCGGGGTACGGCCCGAGGATATCACGCTTCCATTCCGGATCGTTTGCGAGAACGTCGTAACTCATCCACACTTCGGCCGGCGACCCACCCCACGAGGTATGGATCAGGCCAACAGGAACATGCCGGTCACGCTGCAAAGCACGGCCAAAATAGTAGGCAACCGCGGAGAAGCCCGGCACCGTTTCCGGCCCGCATTTCTGCCATTTGCTGTTCACGTCATCCATTGGCGCAAGGGCTCTGAGCTTCGGCACGGTGAACAGCCGCAGGTTCGGGTTTTCGGAAGAGTCAGTGTCAGGCTTGGAATTGTAAGCGGCCCTCAATGGCCATTCCATGTTTGACTGGCCACTGCACACCCAGACCTCGCCCACAAGCACGTCTTCGAGTGTTATCTGGTTTTTCCCGGTTACAGTGAAACGGTCAGGGCCGCCTGCGCGCAGAGGCTTGAGCCGCACCCGCCATTTTCCGTCCACGGCGACAGTGGCCACCTTTTGATTTCGGAACTCGACTGTGACGCGTTCACCGTTGTCGGCCCAACCCCAGAACGTGACCGGAATGCCCCGTTGCAGAACCATGTGGTCGCTGAACACCGCCGGCAACCGCACGTCGGCGTTCAGCACCGACTGGGCCGCCAACGCCAGCCAAAGTGCAATGACAAAGACCAGCGGTGTCTTGACAAAACCAGACTCGCGTTTGGATCGAATCGACAAAGACGAGAAGTGCAAACCGTGTAACATTCGAGAAGTATCGTTGTTGCGCATGACAAAGATTCATCTCAGTCCATTCAAACAGTCAATCCAGAATGCACGTTGAGCGTTATCACCAGGACCTCCTGACTCGCAGACCGATTGGGAACGTTCAACGTGCAACATACAACTCTCAACGTTCAACGGAATGAACGAAAGTGCGCGTGGCAATGCGACGCCCACCCACTGATCACCGGGACCTGTCCCTGTCTCCTGTCTCCTGTCCCCCATCTCCCTTTACCGGCTTCCGCGCCTTCAGCGCGGGGCAATTTCAGGGCGTCTTTTTTCCCGGGTTTTGACGTAAACCTCCGACCCGCTTTCCCTGAATTCCTTTGCCTTTGCTTTGAGGCCGTTTTCAATCGCTTCTTTTTCGGCAATGCCGTGGGCAGCAGCGTAATTGCGAACTTCTTCAGTGATCTTCATCGCGCAGAATTGCGGGCCGCACATCGAACAGAAGTGGGCAAGCTTCGAGCCTTCTTGTGGGAGTGTTTCGTCGTGAAATTGACGCGCAGTCTCAGGGTCCAATCCAAGGTTGAACTGGTCTTCCCACCTGAACTCGAATCGCGCCCGACTCAGTGCGTTGTCGCGATATCTGGCGCCGGGATGGCCTTTTGCAAGGTCCGCCGCATGAGCGGCGATTTTGTATGCAATCACGCCCTCTTTGACGTCTTTCGGGGTTGGAAGGCCAAGGTGTTCCTTTGGGGTGACGTAGCAGAGAAGCGCCGCGCCATACCATCCGATCAGCGCTGCCCCGATGGCGCTCGTAATGTGGTCATGGCCGGGCGCGATGTCCGTTGTCACCGG
>JARYMD010000554.1 GCA_029907285.1 Verrucomicrobiota bacterium
GAGCAGATGCAACGCGCCTTCGGGCTGTAAGCCACCTCGGTTCAGCTTGGCCGCAGAAGGCTGGCGCCGGACTCTTCCGACCCCTTGTGACGCCGAGCTGCTGTTCACGGTTTGCGAAACAGGCGAACATCACCGGTCGTTCCGGTCGGGCCGAGCGCCGTTGTGCTCAGAAGGTACAATTCACCTGACTCATCCTCGCCGAAGCCCTTGACGTAACGCCCCAGCCGCGCGCCCCCCGGCCGCATCTCGAACCGCTCCCAAAGGCCAGGCCGGGACTCGGCCAGGTAGTACAGCGCGCCATCCGGCTGCGCGAACGACGTGCTGAAGTCGCCGAAGACATACGTCCCGACGAGCTCTGGGTAGGCGGTGCCGCGATAGACATAGCCGCCGATTATGGCGATGCCGAGCGAACCATGCGGGTATTCGTGAATCGGGTAGGCCAGCGAATGGACGTCGGTTTACAGCCCCATCGCCAGGTCAAGATCGTAGATGTGGTTCCCTTCCATGATGCGCCAGCCGTAATTGAGCCCTTTTTCAACGATGTTGATTTCCTCCCAAAGATTCTGGCCCACGTCCGCCGCGAAAAGTCGGCGGTCGCCACCGCGGTCGAACGACATGCGCCAAGGATTACGAAAACCGTAAGCGTAGATTTCGGGCAGACCGCCACCCTGAGTGAAAGGATTGTCCGATGGAATGCTGTAGGGCGTGACTGAATCGACATCGAGCCGGACGATGGACCCGAGTAACTTGCCCAGGTTCTGGCCGTTTCCGATGGGCGGGTGGACGTCGCCGCCTCCGCCGCCATCGCCGAGCGCAAGGTACAGGTAGCCGTCTGGTCCAAAAACGATTGCGCCGCCGTTGTGATTGAATTCGGGCTGGTCCACGCGCAACAACACGCGTTCGCTGCTGGCGTCGGCCAGGTTCGGGTCTGTGTTCGAGACGCGAAACTCGGAAAGGAGCGTTTCGCAATTGAGGTTCGCTCCTTCTTTCGGTGCGGTGTAATAGACAAAGAACCGCCCGTTGGTTCTTTAGTCGGGGTGAAACACGAGACCGAGTAGTCCGCGTTCGTCATACACGGGATTCAGCCCTGGCGCATCAATGCCCGCAATCCCTATCGGCGCAAGGCCGGCCATCTTACCAGACAGATCAAGAAATGGTGTGGGCAGAACGTGGCGGCCGGCGTCCACCACCCGAATCTGGCCAGTTTGCTCGGCGACAAAGAGTCGTCCGGAACCGTCTCCCGCATGCGTCAACACCGTGGGAGCAACCAGGTTACTCACAACCACATCAAGGGCGACCGGCAGAGACGGCGGAGCGGCCGGCCATTGGCGGAGGCGATAGAAGAGTGCGGCGTTGGCCGGATTCAGTGGGCTGGCTGCAAAGGGCGGATCAGACCAAACGTTTGTCCCCGTCGCCGACGCGCGTATGTTCGCTTCCCCAACCAGCCGGGACCCTGCCTTTTCGGGCGATGCGGTGTACTCGACGTCGTATTTAAATCCCTCCCGGCTCTTCCACCGAAGGCTCAAAATGTTAGTCGGAGACACGGAGACCCCCTCGATTTCCGGCGCGGGCGGAGGCGCCTCGTATCCGATCGCCAGCGTAGCTGGACGCCCGCCCTCGCGGGAACCGAATCGTTTCGCGGTCTTGCGCGTCGATTCCGAGCGCGATAGTATCAGCAGGCCGAAGTTGCTGTCAGGGTCACTGACCCACGACTGAACAACAGTGACCAAGGCGGGAGCACTCCACTGGTACTGGCGCGCGGTGGTGACGGCAACAGACGCCAGCGCTGGCTGGACAAAATCGCCATCGGCTCCGGGCTGTTTCCAGTTCTCGTTTCCGTGGCGCCGTGATTGCCATGTGGATTCGCCGGCGGTGGCAGGGGCACCGTTTTCACCGCCAGGTCCACCCGTGCCAGACTTGAGCCCTTCACCCCAGTCCGCAGCAAGCTGAAACAAGTCAAATGTTGAGTCCACAGCACCGAAC
>JARYMD010000555.1 GCA_029907285.1 Verrucomicrobiota bacterium
TTGCCGAAATCGGCTCTGACGGGGAGCACGATGCGCGGTCTGGAAATTGAGATTCTCTCGTCTGGGCGCGGGTTTCCTCGGCCCGGGAATCTCACCGGGGTGAAGGCACCGGTAAATCCGAAGGGGTGGCGGGTGAGATTTCCGGGTTAGAACGTGAAAAGCAGTTCAGCGCGGATGAACGTGAACAAATCCCGCGCGGCATAGTAATCGCCGGCCCAAATCCATTCGCCCCAGAGATGGCCGGCGAGGTGCTTGTTGAACTGGTGCTTCAGGACGGCCTGGAGATAATGACCGCGGAAATCGCCGTCCATGCTGAACAAGCTCGAGTTCACGGTGCGCGTTGGGATTTCTTCCGGGGAGAACAACGCGTTGTAATACACACCGAGGTTCATGCCGTTCATGGGGTTCATTGTCCACCCGGCGCCGAACCTGTAGAGGTTGTTCCACTGAGCGACCTTGCCGCTGGTTTCGTAAATGTAGGAGTAAAGGTACAACTCGCTCATGCGCGGCCACCGGCCCCAGAGGATGTCGAACATCTCATCGTTTTCCGAGTTGGGGTCATCGCCCGAGAGATATTCGCCCACGAGGTGGAACTGGTTATTTAGCGAGTCTTTGCATAGATAACTCAGGCGGGCATTGCCGCCGAAAGCGTCGATGTCGCGTTCGGCGGTGCGCGCGACTGGGACTTTCACGGTTGGGTCTGTCTTTTGGCCGAACTGGTAGGCGCCTTCAATCGAGTAAGACCAATGCTCGGCCGGTGTGCCGGTGATTTTTGCGCCGAGGGTGAAAATGTCGGCGTCGTCGCCGTTTCCGAGTTCGCGATTGTCGCGCTTGTAGAAGAAGTAAGGATCAATCTGGGTGTTTGGGATGGACTTGTTGGACAGGTACAGAATAACGCCCTGTTCATTTTGCTCGGTCAGGTAGTATGGCTTGGAAAGGCCGTTGAATTTGAATTCGCCAGACCTGCCCAACGTTGGAATCCATTCGTCGGGCAACGCGTTCTGGTAAATGTAAATGACATCTGCTTTGGTCTTGATGTCTTTGGCATCGTAGGTGAGGCGAATGGAATCGAAGAAGAACGCCCACGAACCATCACCCGGGGTGCCATCGGCCATCAGCCACCAGTTCCAGTAGTCACCCAACATAATGTCCTGGCGGCCTGCCGTCACAGTGAGCGGAAGATCAAATGCGTTCGTCCACTTGAGATAGAGGTTGTCGATGATCCCGTAGCGCCACTCCATCCCCGTGCGCGCGGCGTGCTGTCCTGCGAATGCAGGGTCTATCCACTCGCGGGGCTCGCCGGAAAAACGCGCGTTGAGGCTGACGTTTGAAACCGGGGTTGCGGACGCCCAAATGCGGCCCCGGATTCGAATCACGTCCTGCTCGCTGAGTTTGTTTGCCTCATTGAGAGTGATGGTGTTGTCCATGTACTCGTTTCTCACGCGCAGGTCCGCGCCCCACGAAAGCCAGTCGGCCGGTTTCTTGAGTTCGTTGGCGAACTTGTCGAACGAGCTTGGGGCTGCCGGCGGTTTTGTCGAGGGTGGCGGTGGGACTGGCACACCGATCGAAGCGCTTTGTGCCCAACCGGTGGATGTGCATAAGACCAGCAGTGATGATGCAATTAGATTGCGGAGGAGGTTTTTTGTCATAGCGTTGTTGAGGGTTGGTTCAAGCTGCAACAATAACAATGGCCTAAAAACACAACACAACTTGTCTGTTCGTGCCAGGCCATTGCGATTCACTTATAACAACCATAAAAAATTGTCCAGCAGATATTTTTGGCCTGGCCGGCGTCGTGGACAGCTTTCATCAACGGGCGCAGGCGCGCGGTCACTGTCTGTGGGGCAACTTTGGTTCCGGTTACGCCGCGGTGCATTGTTATACTGAAGAGTCATTGATATTTGCGAAGATTTCCACGCCGCGAGTTTGGTCAATTCCTGCGTATCTG
>JARYMD010000556.1 GCA_029907285.1 Verrucomicrobiota bacterium
TCGAATCCGCCTTGCAACGCCACAAAAGGGCGCATCCACGCCCCGACATGACCGGCCTCTGTCAGATGACCGTGATATTCAGCGCGCCGGTAAAACCACATGACCAGCGTGGGGACAAGGGTGCGGGACAACACGTAACTGGCCAGCATGGCAAACACCACCGCTTCCGCCAGCGGCACAAACAGGAACCGCGCCACGCCCCTCAGGAAGAACATTGGCACGAACACAATGCAAATGCACAACGTGCCCACAAACGCCGGCAACGCGATCTCCTGCGCCCCGTCCAAGATGGCCCGAACTGTCGGTTTGCCCATCGCCATGTGGCGGTGAACGTTCTCGATCTCGACCGTCGCGTCATCCACAAGCATGCCGACAGACAACGCCAGTCCGCCCAGCGTCATCAGGTTGATTGTCTCGCCCAAGGCGTGCAGTGCGGCTATCGAGGCCAGAACCGACAGCGGAATCGAGGTGGCAATGATGAGCGTGCCTCGCCATGCGCCCAGGAACAGCAGCACCATCAGGGCCGTCAGCGACGCAGCGATGACGCCTTCCTTGAGCACACCGTCAATGGCCGCCCGCACGAAGATGGATTGGTCGGCGAATTCCTGTGCTTGGAGTTCCGGTGGCAATCCGCGTAGCACGCGCGGCATAGCCGCCTTCACGCGGCGCACCACTTCGAGGGTCGAGGCCGCGCCGCTTTTGAGCACGGTCAGCAGCACGCCCCGCACGCCGTTGAGCCGCACAATGTTTTGCTGCGGCTGATAGCCGTCGTGCACAAAGGCCACATCACGGACGCGGATCACTGCGCCGTTGACAGTCTTGACTGGCAAGTCGTTTAGTTCCTCCAAAACAGTCGGGCTGCTGTTGAGCGCCACATCGAATTCGGTCTGGCCGATTTTTGCCGAGCTACCCGGCAAAACGAGGTTTTGGGCGTCGATGGCGTCCACGACCTGTTTGGGCGTGAGGTTGTGCTTTTGACCGCCGCCAGGTCGATGTCAACCACCACCACTCGCGGTTTGCCGCCGTACGGGTATGGCATCGATGCGCCGGGCACATTCATCAATCCAACCCGGACTTGATTAAAGGCCATGTCCTGCAATTCGGATTCAGAGAACTTCGTGCTTGCGAAGCCGTATTGCAGGATCGGCACAGTCGAGGCGTTGTAACGGATGATAATGGGCGGGTTCATTCCCCGCGGCAACTGCCGCAGGATGGCCGGGCCGGTCGCCGCCAGTTGCGCCATGGCCGCGTCCACTGACGCCCCGAGCTGGAGAAATATCTTGATTACACCCGCACCCTTGTAAGCCGTGGACTCGACGTGTTCGATGTTGTCCACGATGGTGGCGATCATGCGCTCGTGGTTGTAAATGATGCGCTCCTCGATTTCCTGCGCGCTCAGTCCGCTGTACAACCAGGCAACGCTCAAGACCGGAATATCGACAGACGGGAAAATGTCCGTCGGCATCCGTAATAGCACGAACGGCGTCAGCAGCATCAACACCAGCGCTGACACCACGAAGGTGTAGGGCCGGCGAAGCGCTAGACGTACAATCCACATGGTGAACTTCTAAGCTCTAATCCCGTTTCTTCTCCCGCTGCCAGCAGCGGATGCGCAGGTCGAAGAAACGGCTCAGGACACTGAATGAAAACGCAGCCGACCATCCCATCAAAAGTACCACGATTATTGATTCCACACTTCCGGTCAGACGCCACTGGCGCGGCAATAAGACATCGCCGTAACCCAGAGTACTGTAGGTCAAAGTCGAAAAATACACAGAAGTTTCAAAATCAGGAAAACATTTTTGCCACAAATAAAAGCCAGCCCAAACACATATCTCGGTAAGATGCAACCCAACAATAACGCCGAATACAGGGCGCATCCCAGCTTTGTTGAGGTCTCTCATTTGATTGTTTGGTTCTGATAATTACCTGGCGGTAATTTCTGGGG
>JARYMD010000557.1 GCA_029907285.1 Verrucomicrobiota bacterium
ATTGCAATGCCTCGCCAGGCAATTGCCGAGGTGGCGAAGCACGGCGGAGAGCGTCCGTAACAAGTGCCGAGAAACCGTCGAGATCATGTTGTCGGGCGCGCGGCGCTGAAGAAATGAAGCTTGATTTTATTGATCCTGATGGCATTAGTAGGGCCGAAGACAACATCACAAAATCTATGGCAAATATTGCGAACAAGTTTCCGGAGAACGTTCCGGGGAAATACTACGTCGATAACCAATGCATAGACTGCGATCTGTGTCGCGAAACTGCGCCGAACAATTTTCAACGGAACGAGGAAGGCGGGCACTCTTATGTGTCCAAGCAACCTGAAAACCCCGAGGAAGAGCGGCAATGCAAGGAGGCCAAAGAAGGCTGCCCTGTGGAAGCTATTGGCGATGACGGGGCGTAGTGATTGTTTTTGACCGGGTTTGACCGGGGTTTTGCACCCGCAGGGCGTTGATGCTCTGCGGGTTTATTTTTCTGCTGGGTTTTGGAGCCGTTTGTCACCGGCACGAGCATGCGCGTTGGCCGGGGCGGGCTGGGGTTAGCCAGATTTGGGGTGTGACCGAGTGTGCGGCAAGACGCACATTGTTGGCAGCGAAAGTGGATGGTATCAATGGGCTGGTTATGGGTAATGGAAGCCGGCTGAGAACCGGGCGAGGGCTGCTGGATGGCAGTCTGAAATCGGCCGGCGGGAAATTGTTAGTGCGGATGTTGTATGAAAAGCGAGCGTGGAAATATCAGAAGTATGTTGTCACGGGCGCAGTTGCGGCGTGCGTTTACTTTGATTGAACTGCTGGTGGTTATTGCGATCATAGCGATTCTAGCCGGCATGCTGTTGCCTGCGCTGTCAAAGGCCAAGACGAAGGCGCAGGGCATCATGTGCATGAACAACACCAAGCAACTGATGCTTGCAAATCACATGTATCAGGGCGACAACCAGGATAAGTTCCCGATGGCGTATCACGGTGGTTTTGTTCCTGCAGGGACGGATCCGCGAGAGAAGCCTTGGGTCACAGGCTGGTTGGACTGGACGACAAGCTCGGACAACACCAACACCATCTATTTGCTGAATCCCAAATATGCGGCACTGGCGCCGTACTTCGGCAACGCGAAGAATGTGTACAAATGTCCTGCCGACAAATACCTTGCGTCGGTGCAAAGGGCAAGAGGTTGGACCGAGCGCGTTCGCAGTGTGTCGGGAAACATATTTGTCGGTGAAGGCAACGCGGAAACAGGGCCGATGGGTTCAATATATCAGCATGTCATCAGAGCTTCCGATCTCAACATTCCCGGCCCGACGGAGACATGGGTGTATGTGGATGAGCATCCCGACAGCATAAATGACGCCGGTTGCTTTGCCCCGAACAGTGACGTGAACATTGTGGATATACCGGCAAACTATCACAACGCCGCATGTGGCTTTGCTTTCGCAGACGGACACTCTGAGGTGCACAAATGGAAAGGGCCGACGATAAAGCGGCTCAAAGTTAACGCCAGAGACGGCGCGTATCAGCTCAATATTGCAACCCCGAAGACAGACCCTGACCTTTATTGGTACTCCTATCACACGCCGCGGAAAACGACGGCTGTTTATGGAACGCCCTAACGCGATTCGAGTTGTTGCGGATGATTTGCGCAGCAGAGCGGCAAACACGTAGTAGTGGCTAAAAAGGTTCAGTAAATGGTTGGAGCATTGGCCTGCCGAGAGGCAGGCCAATGTTTTTGGCGAAACTCAGACCTCCTCCTGCCGCACAGAGGCCCTCCAGCCGGAATTTCAAATCGCGTTTTCTTTCTATTATTCTTCACAAGCCATTCATCAATAATTGGTTGGAACAGTTTACCATTTCATTTGTAGCCATACATATCAGTATTTTATGCTTGACAAAGGCTAAATATTCTGTATTCTCGTG
>JARYMD010000558.1 GCA_029907285.1 Verrucomicrobiota bacterium
GAGATCGAGGGTCGTCTGGTAGAAGCGCGGATTTGACGCGGCGCCGCTTGTTGCGCCGGTTGTCAAATCAATGCGTTCTACTCCCGCCAAAGCGCAACCGCTGTTGTTGAACCAGTCGGGCGCGTTGTATGTCGCGGTGAACGTGCTGCCGTCACTGAAATGCAAAGTCAGGTTTGGCGTGCCGCCGCCGCTGGCCGAGTTGGCGATTATTGCAATGCGCCTGTAAATGGCCGGGGTCACCAGAGTGAGGTCGCCGGCATCGATGCCTGTGCCGCTGCTCAAAACCAGAGCGTTCAGGCCCGTATAAGGCTGAAACTGAAACACCGTGCCGTCAAGCACAGCACTGTTGAAAGTCCCGGATGCAGGGAGACCGTATGATTTGCCCGGGAGCCCGGCCTGATAGAAAGCGAGGTTTTCCCCAGGATTCAGTTCCATTGCGTAGGCGTTGTACGCGGGCCCTGAGGCTGTGTTCTCGATGACAACGTCCCGGTTGAAACCGGTCACTGCCACCGGTGTCATGTTTTGCTCCGCGCGCGAGTGACACACTTGTGCATAGTGCGACCAGAACCCTTATCAGCGCTGTTCCTGGCGTTTGATAAAACCGCATGGCAGTTCCAAGCTGCAAAACCGTTGCACGCGATCGCGAGTCTGTCCAGAAAAACAGAAGGCCTGACAAGGGCACAAAAAAGACCACGAATTGATGCGGCCGGGGACGGCCGCGCTCCCGGCGCCGTTGGTTGCTCCTGCGCATCTATCGCGTATTCGGCGCATTTCGTGGTTCAACTCACAACGCTCAACGGGCAGGATTGAAATGCAATGGAATGCGATAGGGGGACAGACACGTAGTTGTCTGCAAATTTCGCGATTGCATCCTTGGCCAGCCGATTAGATGATCGGCGCGGTTTTTGGTGAGAAACAACAATACCATTACACTCGTCCGCCAATCGCAACACCCGGAGGCCATCCATGAATGAACAACAGTCGCACCTGAATCGCCGCGGTTTTCTCGCCGCCAGTGCCGCATCGGTCGCCGTTGCCGCCGCAGGGTCTTTCCCCGTCGCCCGTGGCGCAGAGATCGACCGGGCGCCGACAGTCAGGCCACCCTCGGGGAAACGCCTCCTGCTGGCGTGCAAGCTGGGCATGATTGCGGCGGAATCGGGGGGCAAGAAGCTCTCGGTGGTCCAACGCCTGCAGATGGCCGCAGAAGCAGGGTTTGACGGCGTCGATTTCGACCAGGCTGGCGACTACACGCCCGAAGAGGTGCGCGATGCGGTCCGGCAGTCCGGCGTGTTCGTGCACAACGCCATCAACCATGCGCACTGGGAAAAACGGTTAACCAGCCCGAATGCCGAGGACCGGGCACAGGGCCGCGCCAACATCGAGCACTGTTTGCGCGTGGCACACGCCGCAGGTGGCAGCGGTGTCTTGATCGTCGTAGGCAAAGGCGAAGATGGTCCGCCCGACGTCATCGAGGAACGGTGTCGGCAGGAGATACGGAAGCTTCTGCCATTGGCGGCTTCTCTCGGGCAGCCCATTCTTGTGGAGAACGTGTGGAATCAGATGTTCTATCAACACGATGGCCCGCCGGATCAGAGCCCGGACCAGTTCATCAAGTTCGTGGACAGCCTGAACAGCCCGTGGGTTGGGATGTATTTCGACATCGGCAACCACTGGAAATACGCCCAGCCGGCGGACTGGATTCGCGCGTTTGGGCGCCGATGCGTGAAGCTCGACGTCAAAGGGTTCAGCCGAGCCAAAGACAAGTTCGTCGATATCACCTCGGCCGACGATGATCTGCCGTGGGCTCAGGTCTGCAAAGCGCTTGATGACATCGGCTATTGCGGCTGGGCTACGGCGGAAGTCGGCGGAGGGGACGTCAAGCGTATGACCCGGGTTCGCGAGCAGAT
>JARYMD010000559.1 GCA_029907285.1 Verrucomicrobiota bacterium
GCAGTGCATCCGCGGCAGCGTTGCGTGCAGTGGGGTCTTGATCAGCGCGCTCTTCCCAGCGACGGAGTCGCAGGGCATATTTCCCAGCCCGGCGTGGCAGAGGGCGCTCGTCAACGTGCGCAGGCGCCGAGTCTCCGCCCGCAAGGGAACTTTGGTTCCGGCTTTGCAGGGCTGGAAAACATGCGGGCTGAACACATCCAAAGCACCGGCCCGATGAGTTTTCCGGGCTACAGAAGCTTGCGGCAAAGCCCTCAGATGTGGTGAAGTTGTCCGAGAGAAGAATGGACACGACAGTTCGAGTGCGATTTGCGCCCAGTCCAACCGGTTTTCTTCACATCGGTGGGGCAAGGACGGCGCTGTTCAATTGGCTGTATGCGCGGCATACAGGCGGATGTTTCATATTGAGAATCGAGGACACAGACCTCGCGCGGAACACGCGGGAAGCCGTTGACGTTATCCTGGACGGGTTGCGCTGGCTTGGCCTGGATTGGGATGAGGGGCCGGCGACGAGCGATCCTGCAGGTCCATCCAAAGGGGATCGCGGCCCCTACTTCCAGTCAATGCGCAGCTCGGTTTATGCCCGGCGCGTCCAGGAACTGCTTTCAAAAGGTTATGCATACGAGCACGAGGGCGCCATCAAGTTCAAGATGCAGCGTGAGCCGGTGACCATCAACGACCTCATAGTCGGGGAGGTTAAACGCGAACTGACAGACCGCGAAGCCGAGGACCCGGACTTTGTCATCGTGCGTTCGGACGGACAGCCGGTGTTTCATTTCAGCAACGTTGTCGATGACCTCGAAATGGGCGTCACCCACGTGATCAGAGGCGAAGATCACCTCTCAAACACTGCCAAGCACATCGTGATGTTCCGCGCTTTTGGTGTCGAGCCCCCTAAGTATGCACACATTCCGTTGATACTGAATCCGGACGGCACAAAGATGAGCAAGCGTGACAAAGGCGCTCTGCTAAGCGTTTACCAGGAACAGGGATACGCCCCAGAGGCGGTCGTGAACTATCTCTGTTTGCTTGGCTGGTCCCCTAAAGACAATCGGGAAATCATTCCGCTGGAGGAAATAGTCGCCAGGTTCGATCTGCCTCAAATCGTACGGCACAATGCAAGATTTGACATGGCAAAGCTGCTGTGGATGAGCGGGGAATACTTCAGACTGATGTCAAACGATCGGTTCTACGAACTTGCCACCGAAGCTCTGACCAAGTCGGGCCTGAACGTCCAGAGTTTCCCCGATTCGTATGTGAGAGCCGCAATTGAAACTTGCAAAGGCAAACTCAAAACTCTCTCAGAACTGCCAGTTTACGCCGGATTCTACTTCACCGATGAAGTCACTTATGACCCGGAGGCGGCCGCAAGGCTTTTTACGCCCCAAAACATCGGGCGCCTTGCCGGTCTCCGCGAAGCATTTGCCGGGCTTGCTTCTTTCACCGCTCCCGAACTTGAGTCCCGTCTGAAAACCATGGCCGCACAATTAGGGGTGAAACCTTCTGAACTTGTGCATCCTCTGCGACTTGCATGCACAGGAAAAACAATAGGCCCCAGCCTTTATCATCTGATCGAGATACTGGGGCGCGACCGTGTGCTGGCGCGCCTGGACCGTGCGCTGGCATGGGCCGAAAGCCGGTCAAAATAGAGGCACTACTTCGCAGGCTCCTTAGCCCGCATATTTCCCAGCCCGGCGTAGCCGGAACCAAAGTCGCCTGCCGGGCGACGCCCCGGTTCTTGCACCTCCCGGACCTTCAACCACGCCGGGCTGGGAAATATCCGCTGCGACTCCGTGGCTGGAAAGAGCGCGCTGATCAAGCCCCCACTGCACGCGGCGCTGCCGCGGTTGCAGTGG
>JARYMD010000055.1 GCA_029907285.1 Verrucomicrobiota bacterium
GCACGACCTCATCGCGGCCGGGTCTGTGCACGGCTTCCAAGCGGGGTTGGCTCTGTGGGTCGTTCGGGTCCAATCCTGCAACGTAGCATTGCCACACAGGCAGCCCGTTGGCGCCGGTAACAGTCACTGCTGTCTCGAAGTCATTTGTGTAGCCGTGCGACACCAACCACCAGAGCGGCGTTGGGAAATTGCTGGTGAGTTGTTCGCCGAAAACGGCTGCCACGGCGAAATCGTTTGTCATGTGGAGCCGCAGAGGATTCTCTGTGCTTGAAACGTCGCCGGTCCAGCACTTGAACTCGAACCAGTTCTCCGGCTCGGCCAGCAATTCCACCACGGTGTCAGCGACGAATTGGCCGCCCATTGGGTTGACCCGTCCCCAAAGAGGTTCATTAACGCTTACCCGGAGTGCGAACGTGTTTGTCGGGGCAACCAACAGAACCGCATCCCGCGTCGTGTTGCCACGGCCGGTTGTCGAGTTCACAAAGGTTATAACGTCCCGATATTCACCCTCCGGCAAGGCGAGCACAAAGGCTTCGGCAAGACCAAGCTCCACCTTCTGACTGCCTCCCGGTTCGAGCATGCCGGATTCCGGCGTGATTGTGAGCCAGTCGGCGGCAGCGGTCGCCGCCCATTGAAAACTCGATCCTCCCGTGTTTGTCAGCGTGTAAGTCGCACTGGCCGGATAAAACGGCCCGCCGACACGCCCCGCGACTGACCAAGCGGTTGACGGTGAGACCTCCAACAGCCCGGGCTCGACTGTCGGAATCGCCACTTCGAAGCTGCCCAACACACCGCCTTGCATTTCGTGTCCCAGCACATCTTCGACCGCGCCTGCAAGCAGGGTGACGGTATAGGTGCCATTGTGCTCGGCCTGCCACACGCCGTTTGGTGCTGGAATTGAGTAAATGGCCACAATCTCAGCCGCGTCCAGGGGCACATCAGCACCGACAAATTCAGCATGGCAGGCGTAGCCGTTTGGCCCCGTTACCCACAGGTCATCGGAATCGAGGCTTGCAAGGCTGACAGATGTTTCATCCTTGTAGCAGACGGTGCAAAGGTGGTTGGGCGTGCCAGGCGTTGTTAGATTGGCCACGGTAAGCGTGGCAATGGGCGGCGCGGTGTCGAATGTGCCTTCGCCCAACACCTCCACATCGTCAATGTTCCAGCCGAGATCGGTCTGTGATTGGTTCGATGTCAATCCCCAGCGCAATTGGAGTGTGGAGCTGCCAACGACATTTGTCGGCAACGGGTATTGAACCTCGCGCCAGGCGCTGTCTTGAACCCGGCTGCTGGTGGTCCAGACCCCCACCCACGTAACGCCGTCGGTGGAAGCTTCAATAAAAGCGGTGTCGCCTGCACGCAGTCTGAGCCAGCGTTGGAAGCGCAAACTCAACGTTGTGCTGCCTGCGGCGTTGATTGGCGGAGTTGTTGCACAGCGGGGCGCAAGTGAATTCTCGTAGTTGCCCTTCAAATTGTAGCCCACGATTCGAGTGCCGGTCGCGCCTGCGCGCGGGCCGCCAACTCCATACGAAGGTTCCCCATACTGCCATAGAGCATCCATTGTCCACCCGGGGTCAGTGTCCATGTTGGCCGAGTACAAAACGATCGGGATTGAAACGTGAAATTCGCCAAGGCGAGTTGCCGGGGCCCATGCGCCTTCGGTATCGGCGACCTGTTGTGGTTCCAGCCACACGGCATAAACGCCATTATGTGCTGCGGTCCAAACCTCGCCGTTTGGCGGAACCACGCTGTAAGTAGCGCGGCGCGGCGTGCCGTTGCTTTGCAAATCAACGCCAACGAGAATTGCAAATCGATCGTAGCCATTCGGTCCCGTCACTCTTATGTCCGAGCTGTCCAATGTGGACACGTCAACCGCAACATTGTCGGAGTAAACCACGGTGAAAACATGATTTGTCTGGCCTGTTCGTGACAGTTCAGTGACTTCCAGCTCCGCCATCGGCGGCGTGGCAACTCCGGCGGGATCCGTAACCCACCCGTTGACAAAGTATTGGCCAAGGCTGCCATAAGCAGTGTAACCGGTGGGAGTTGCACTGAATGGATCGCCTGCTCCAGAATTTCGAACCGCGATGTAGTAGAGCCCCGCCAGAAGGTTGGTTTCGAGACACGCGCTCGTGGTGGCAGGCGGATTGTTCGTCAGCAACTGTTTCCCAGATGAGTCATACAATTCAATCGACAGGTCAAGATTGCCGCCTCGCGTGCCTGAAGTCATTACGAGCGGACTGACCGTCAGCTTCACAGGACCGCTTCCCGTGAGGAAGGAAAACCAATCAACGTCTTTGCTTTGCTCGATAACGCCTTTGTTTGAGGGATTGGCATTGGCCGGGTCCGTCAGAGGCGTCGTGGAGACAATGTTTGTCTTGTCGGTGAGTTTTATTGGGGTTGCAGTCGCCGCTGAGTTGCCGTGGTCATCAGTCTTGTAAGCGGTTTTGCTGGCGATGACAGCAAGGTCGTCCTGGGTGTTGTTAGCATTGTAGTATTCGCCTTTCGACCACTGCGTGACGTTGCGGCTGTAACCCGTGCCCATGATCGGACCCCATGAAATGTCGCCGCTCCCGTGCCCACTGTAATACTCGATGCCATCGGTCCTGCCGTCGTGGCTCAGCCCGAGGTTGTGCCCGATCTCATGGGACACCACCTCAGCGATGAGCGATTCAGAGTTGCCAAGGTTGTCGTGGTAAACCCATGCCGGCCGATAGCGGGCGTAATTGAACGCCCCGAAGACGTTGATGTATGCCACTCCTCCGGCGTCGTTTTCCGGGTTTGGCTGACCGTCTCTGTCCACGTGGTTGGTGATGAGCGCGACAGCGGTGCGGGTGGTCAGCGTTGCTGGTCGTTCAGTTGTTACATCGATATTGAACGGCGCAAAATCTTCTGCAGCGCGCATCCAGACATTGCTGATGATGGTTTGCTCCGTTTCGTTGTAGGTTTCGTAGTCCGAATCAACACTGAACGGCAACGCCGGGATGCTGCTTCGGTCCAGTTCTGTGTTCCACGATGTGTTAACAACGGTTTCACCCGCAAAGTTCAGGTACAACACATTCTGCGCGCCCGGCCGACTGTGAAAAAGAAGCGAGGACGGAAACGGAGACACAGGCAGGCTTGTTCCTGCAGCGCTGACGGCAACCGCGTTTTTGTCTGCCAGTTCATCCAACTCTTCTGAATCGAACCTGCATGTGAAGAATATGCCGCCCTCCCTGTCGGCAGCCAGCGACGCGACATCGTGTGCGGTGAAATGAAAACTCTGCAACCAGCGTTTGGCGTTTTCGCGGGCGGTGGGCGACAGTCTTTCAAGCCGGGTCCGCAAACGTCCTTGTGGAATATCATCCAACCGATCCCAGCCACCGGGCCTAAATTCTGGTTGTGAAGCAATCGTTCTTGCGTCGGCGGCTTGAGTGATTGACATCGGCAGAAAAACAGCGGCAGACGCAACTGCAGCCTGCCAAACCAGCCTGCCAAACCCGCAACCGAACACGAAGCCTGTCACAATCCTTCGCAACATAACCCCGGGGCACTAAAGTAAACGCATCGCTGTTCAAAATCGACTAGTTATTGGGGTTAGCTTTGACCCCGCGCACAAGGCAAATGCGCGCCGGATGAATAGTGTGCCAGGCACAAAGTTCGAGGTTTCGCATCGAGGACAGGCGCTCCTTTGTACGTTTTAAGTTGAGCGTTGGACGTTGGGTGTTATCAACGGAACACACTGGACGGCATACCGATTGGGAACCTTCAACGTGCAACATAGAACGTGCAACGTTCAACGCCCAACGTACAACCTTCAAAGGGAGGCAATAATAGGGCGCATGTTGGAGCGATGGCAGACCACTGACCATCGGCCCCTGCCTCTTGATCGCTGTCTCCTGTCCCCTGGTTCCGCCCGCCAAGGCGGTGACAGTTTTGGGTCATTTGGTTGCCGCAGGTTTGCCCCGAGCTGACGAGTCATGCGCCTTCTGAAGGCCGCAATTGCAGTTTGATAACGGCATGTTGTATGCTGAGGTGATTCCTGTCGGGGCCGGACTCTATGGTAAACAAAAAACCAGACACCGATACAGGGGAATCGGCGGAAATCGTCACTCGCTCCCCATCGAAATCTCGTTTTGCGCTTTTCGCTGAGCGGTTTCGAATCCTTCTCGCGGTCTCATGTCACGGACCGGCTTGCCAATGCCATGGCATGGCACAACCGAAAAAGTCAGGAGCGGGCGTGACCGGTTTGATGCTTTTGTGCGCCTTGTGGTTGAATCTGGCTGCCCACGGGCAGTTGACATTGGTTTGGACGGCTTTCAATGACCATTACGCCGGACCGGCCACGGGCCAGTACACGACCGCGTGGAACGTGTTTGGCACTGCCAGCGGGGCCCTGGGCAATGAAGGTCCGCTCATGGACAGTGCGACGGGAGCTGTGTTGCCTGTCCGGCTAACCATTTCCAGTTCAGGGACCGTGAGCCAAGGGTCCGCTTCAGGTGCGCCCGGCGCGGGAACACCAGCGTATGAAGTGTTCACAGGTCACATTGACTGGGGCAGCGATGACAAACCCCATGCGCCGTTGGTGAATCCCGGCGCGGTCATCGATTATACCTTCACGGGGCTTGATCCAAACAAACGTTACGGGTTTGTCGGGACTGGCGTTCGCGGCGGTGTGGGTGGGAGCTACGCGTTGCGTTGGAGTTTGGTGGAGTTGTTGGATGCGGAATCATTCAAACCGGCTCATTCTACTGGCGCGGCTGCGTACACGAACGGCCTCGCCGCAACTCAGGTTGCAATCAACACAGGACAAAACAGCACGACCGGCGACTACGCCGCGTGGGAGGAAATCGATCCGGGCGCAGACGGTTCATTCACAATTCGCTGCAGCTACTACAGTGGCCCGATCCCAACAGGCACCGCAGGCGGCCCTTACTGTTACGGCCTGATGGCGCTGCGGTTGCAGGAGTTCAACGTCTCTCCGGTTCCCGCTGCCATTACCACTCATCCCACCAACCAAACTGTGCTGGAAGGCGCCGCGGCTAGTTTCAAGGTTGTTGTCTGGGGCAATCCATGGCCGTCCGTTCAATGGTATCGAGACGGAGCGCCGATTGAAGGCGCTACGAACCTAACGTTGAGCTTGCCCGCGGTTTCGATGAGCGACGATCAAGCCGCTTTCTACGCGGTCGCCAGCAATTGGGTGGCTGGCACCAGTTGCATGGCTACAAGCTTGGTGGCCAGATTGACCGTGCAGCCGGACCTGACGCCGCCGGTTGTTGTTTCCGTTCTGCCTGCGGCGAACGCAACGGTCAGCAGCCTCAAAACCATCGAGGTCTTTTTCAACAAACCCGTCACCAACGTTGACGCTTCCGATCTCTTGATCAATGGATCAGAAGCCAGCCAGGTCCAAATGCTCACACCCGCCCAGTACCTGTTCAGTTTCGCGCAGCCACCGCCCGGAACTGTGCAGGTGGCATGGGACACAGATCATCGCATCACCGACCTGACCTCTTCTGCCAATCCGTTCGGCGGCGGAAGTTGGACGTATCGCCTCGCTACCAACCTCATTTACGCCGTCCTCATCAACGAATTCATGGCCGCCAACCGCTATTTCCTCCGCGACGAGGATGGCGATTACTCGGACTGGATTGAACTTTACAACTCGGCCAGCGTCTCTGTGCCGCTTGAAGGCTGCTATTTGACGGACAACAGCCGCAGACTGACGATGTGGCGGTTCCCCAGTATCACCATGCCGCCAAAGAGCTATCTGCTGGTTTGGGCTTCGGGAAAAAACCGCGCCAGCCCCACCTCGCCGCTCCACACCAACTTCCAGCTCGACAAGGACGGCGGTTACCTCGCGCTGGTCATGCCCGATGGCACCAACGTCGTCTCCGCTTTTACCCCCACCTACCCACCCCAACACACCGATGTGTCCTACGGACGCGACCGGTCAGACCCTTCGCTTCTTGGGTTTTTCACGTCGCCCACACCTCGAGCAGCGAATTCAACCGCTGGGGCGAGTTTCGCCCCTGAAGTGCGCTTTTCTCGCGACTCCGGCACTTTTACAACACCCTTCTCACTGAGCCTGAGCACGACGAGTACCAACGCCGAAATCCGGTACACTCTAGGAACCAACGCGCCGACGGCTTCGAGCGAACTTTACAAACAGCCAATCTTGATCACCAACACCCTGCAAGTGCGGGCGCGGGCGTTCATGGCCGGGCGGTTGCCGAGCGACATTCAATCACGAGCATACCTGTACCTTGATCCTACCACGACCAACGTGACGCAATTCACCTCACCGCTGCCAATCGTGGTCTTTCACAACTATGGCAAGGGTCAAGTGCCGTACAGCGATCCCGGCCAATTCTCCCTGATCCAGGTCTTCGAACCCAGGAACGGCCGCAGCGCCCTCACCAATGCACCGGACCTGGCCGTCATGGGCACAATTCATCGTCGCGGCCAAGCCACGCGCTGGCTGCCCAAAATGAGCCTGCGCGTCGAGACCATCGACGAATACGGCGACAACAAGAACGTCCCGATGGCTGGATTCCCCGCGGACGACGACTGGGTGTTTTATGCGATTAACGGGTATGACAAGGTGCTGATGCACAATCCGCTTTCGCACGAGTTGTATCGTCAACTGGGCCGGTATTCATCGCGCACACGGTTCGTCGAGGTCTTCATCAAAGACGATTCCGGCCCGCCTGGCCCAATCACCGCGGCCGACTACAACGGTCTCTATGTCCTCGAAGAAAAGGTGAAGATTCACAAGCAGCGCGTGGACATCGACGAGCTTCAGGACGAAAACACAACTCCGCCCAGCGTCACGGGCGGTTATTTGTTCAGCATCGACAAGGACGGTGACTGGCCTCCCCTTTACGCTGCCAATTCCTCGATGTGGTATATCGATCCTGACGCAGCCACCATCAGCACTCCGCAACGAGCGCCCCAGATGCAATACATCACTGATTACCTCAACGCTTTCTACAGCGCCTTGACCGGGCCATCATGGACAAACCCGGTTACCGGTTACGCCGCCTACATCGACGTGCCGGCGTTCATCGATTTCCACCTCCACCAAACGCTGGTGTTTAACGTGGACATGCTGCGCATCAGTACGTTTTACTGCAAACCCCGCAACGGAAAGCTCACCCCTGCGGCGCTCTGGGATTTCGATCGAGCCTTCGGGATGTACTCGGCCGATGGCGACTACCGCGGGTTCAATCCATCTCGTTGGCGATCGGCCGGCATGGACGGCGGCACAGACCCGTTCAACCCATGCAACACGTTCGATAATCCATGGTACGGGCGTTTGTTCACCGACCCGGATTTCTGGCAGCGGTGGATCGATCGATATCAGGAGCTGCGCCGGACCACATACAGCTCCTCGAACATAACAGCGTTGATCAATCGATACGCCGACGAGGTGAACGAAGCCACTGCACGTGAATACGCAAGGTGGCGTGGCTCGGGCAGCTCAGACACCACCCCCAACCAGGGCCGAATCAGCGCAGACGGCTGGACTTACACGTTCCCAACGCCGGGCACATGGGCGGCACAAGTCGAGTTCATCAAGGTCTGGTTCACCAATCGCCTGACGTTCATGGACACCAATTTCCTTGCACCGCCCACGCTGAGTCTTCCCGGCGGCAAAGTCCCTTATGGCACCGGGGTCACACTCGCTCCAGCCGCGAAACCGGGGAGTTCAGTGCTGTACACACTCGATGGCCAAGACCCCCGTCTGCCTGGCGGTGCGATCTCGCCCGCTGCATTGTCGAGCAGTTCTCCGGTGACGCTCACCATCACCGGCAATGTGTGGGTCACGGCGCGCTCATACAACCCGGCACACCGCAATCTCACCGGCCCCAACAACCCGCCCATCTCCAGCCCATGGTCGGGCCCTGTCAGCGCGTCGTACTATTCGACCGTGCCCGACCTGCGCATCACGGAGATCATGTATCATCCCGCAAAGGCTGCATCAGGCGACACTGATCCCGGCGACTTCGAGTATCTCGAGCTGGCCAACGTCGGTAGCAAGCCTCTGAGTCTCGTCGGGTTCAAGGTCACCAAGGGTATCGATTTCACGTTCACCGGCGCCAGCCAGCTAACCAGCCTCAATCCCGGTGAGCGCGTGCTGATCGTGCGAAACCTCGCCGCCTTTGCCTCCAGCTACCCATTCGCAACCAATCGCGTTGCTGGCGAGTTCACTGGCCAACTCGACAATGCGGGCGAAGGCATCGCCCTTGTTGGTCCTTTGGGCGAACTGATCCACGATTTCGTCTTCGACAACCGCTGGTATCCGATCACCGACGGTTTCGGTTTCTCCTTGGTGATCAACGACGAGCAAGCACCCCCGGACCGTTGGATTGACCAAGCCCAATGGCGGCCCAGCGCACACGACGGGGGTTCCCCCGGTGCACCGGACCCCCAACCTACCGTGAACCCAACCGTGATCGTGAACGAAGTCCTTTCCAACCCCATCGCGCCGGAGGACGACGCGATCGAGCTGTGGAACCCAAACCCAACAGCGGTGGATTTGAGTTACTGGTACGTCACTGACGACCCCGACACGCCGCGCAAATTCATGATCCCGCCCGGCACCCGCATTCCCGGGGGCGGCTTCATGGTCTTCCACCGCGCAACCTCCTTTGGCGTCCCGGGTACATTGAATGCCCTGAACAAGACCAACCAAGCCTTCGGTCTGAGCGCTGACGGCGAAGCCGCCTTCCTATTCTCCGGCGATGCGCAGGGTTATCTCACGGGTTACTACGACGGATTCGAGTTTGGCCCCGCAGCACCAGGCGTGACCTTTGGCCGCCACACCAACAGCGTCGGTCAGGTGATGACCGTGCCATTAAGTCAGAGCACACTCGGCAGCGACAACGCCCCGCCACTGATCGGCCCGGTAGTCATCAGCGAAATCATGTGCGCACCGCCTGACCTTGTCATCGGCGGCCTTGCGTCGCCGAACGCGCGCGATGAGTTCCTTGAATTGCAGAACATCAGCTCAGAGGCTGTGCTGCTCTACGACCCTGACAACCCCGCAAACACGTGGAGAATCGACGGCGGCGTGAATTTTGCGTTCCCGCCGGCAACCGTGATGCCGCCGCATTCATCCCTGTTGGTCGTGAGTTTCAGCCCTGAAACCGAGCTGGATGCGCTGGCAGCATTCCGGACAACATACGGTCTGACGAATAGCGTGCCCATCTATGGACCATTCAGCGGCCGCTTAAACAACGCCGGTGAGGCCATCGAGCTATATCAGCCCGGCGCGCCGAACCCGAACACGCAGGTCGCACCATTGATCTTGATTGACCGGGTCAAGTACGACACGGCCATTCCATGGCCCGATGGCGCCAATCGCACAGGCGCAAGTCTGCAGAGAATAGACTCGAACGCTTTTGGCAATGACCCGGCCAATTGGATTGCCGCACGGCCAACACCAGGCCAATCTCTCGTCCCCAGACTGATGATTCGCGTCCAGACCGGAATGATTATTCTCGAGTGGGAGGATTCGCCCTTCAATTGGGAGCTCGAAGAAACCACCGAACTTAAGCCCCCAATCGAATGGCGCGCGTCGAGTGCGCTGCCTGTTTTCAGCGAGGGATGGTGGCATGCGCTCGTACCCCAGTCCGCCGCCACGATCTATTTCCGTCTGAAAGGCCCATAGACCGCGCGCTTCACATTGTGGTGCATCTCTAAACCTCAAATATTGTGTCTGTCACTCTATTCATTCACCAAATGCGGTGCGTCGTGGGAAGGATACATCATCGAGGAAACACTGCGCGTGGGTGAGCCGGATGCAGCGTATTTCTGGGCCACGCATCAAGGGGCGGGAATTGATCTTGTGCTGCAAAAGGCGGGTCGGTTGTATGGTGTGGAATGCAAACGTGTGGATGCGCCAACGCTGACCCGTTCGATGCGCATTGCATTGGCAGACTTGGAGCTGGAGCGCATTGCTGTGGTTTATCCAGGTACGAAGCGGTTTGCTTTGCATGAGCGAGTCGAGGCTGTACCACTGGCAGCCATGGTGGATGGAATGAAAGGTTTGTTCCCATGAGCCGGAGGTTTCGCTGGATATGCCAGATGAGGATATGTGATGGATTGGCCGGTGAGATTTCCAGCCCGGAATCGCGGGCTTGACCGTGCCTGATCGGCCTGCGACAAAGTTGTCCGCCTAACAAGCGAATGACATCGCGTGTCCAATTATGAAACTGAGCGTTTTTCCTTTTGCCATTGGGTTTGTGGCGTCGTGGTTTGCCATCACGAGTCACTGCGCAGAGACCGTCAGTTATCGGAGGCTGCCCCTGACCGAATACCGCAACAAGATGAAAGCGGGTTGGATCGGCCAGATCGTTGGCGTTTCATGGGGCGGTCCGACGGAGTTCAAGTGGCAGGACAAAATCATCCCCGCAGACAAAATGCCGGTGTGGAAACCGGAGATGATCAATGACGCTTTTGGCCAGGATGATCTCTACGTCGAGATGACTTTTCTGAGGACGCTCGAGCAGTACGGGTTGGACGTGTCAATCCGGCAAGCCGGCATCGACTTCGCAAACACGCGGTATCCCCTCTGGTGCGCGAACAATGCCGGCCGCACAAACCTGCGCAAGGGCGTCGCGCCCCCCGATTCAAGCCATCCCAAGTTCAACAGATGCCCAAACGACATTGACTATCAGATCGAGGCGGATTACTCGGGTCTGATCGCACCCGGCATTCCACAGGCCGCAGTTGATCTCGGCGAAAAATTTGGTCGTTTGATGAATTACGGCGACGGCATGTACGCAGGCCAGTTCGTCGGCGCAATGTACGCCGCCGCGTTCTTCGAAAACCAGCCGACAAAGATAGTCGAGACCGCGCTCGCGGCGATTCCCGCCGAAAGCCAGTATGCCGAAATGGTCCGCGATGTCCTGGCCTGGTACAAGGCCGCACCAAATGACTGGCAAAAGGGATGGGAGAAATGCCAGGAGAAATACCGGCGAAATCCTGAATACCAAAAAGCGTCCAACGGCGGCATCGATTGCAAGATCAATGGCGCTTATGTGTTGCTTGGGTTGTTGTACGGCAAGGGCGATCCGGATCAGACCGTCCTGATTTCCTCCCGAAGCGGCATGGATTCAGACTGCAACCCGTCCACCGCAGCGGGTGTCTTGTTCACATCGATTGGTTTTGCCGAGTTACCGGAGCGTTTCCGGACGGGGCTGGATCAGGATCGCAAGTTCAGTCACACCGATTACAACTTCCCTGGCTTGATCGCAGTGTGCGAGAAGCTCGCGCGGCAGATTGTGACGCGTTACGGCGGACATATTGAACAATTGCCGGGAGGCGAAGAGGTGTTTGTCATCCCAGTGCAGTCTCCCAAACCGAGTCGGTTGGAATTGAGCTGGGCGCCGGGGCCGATCGCCAACAGCCGGTTCACGCCGGAGGAAATGGCCAAGATAGTCGTTGGCAATGCACCGGAAAAAGTCAAAGAAGCTCTGGCCAAGTTCGCTCCTGGCTGGCAAATCGATAATTGCGGGCCTGACATGGACCCCGGCCTTCGCGAAGAGTGGCAGGGGCGAAAGAAGGTCTTTGTTTCACACCCGCTTGATCCGCAGACCGGCTGTGTGCTGAGCCGAACGATCAATGTGCCCGCCGGACAGACAACCCAGCTCAGATTGATTGTCGGACACGATCCGCAGGGCGATTTTGATCTGATTGTTCGCGTGGCAGGCGAGGAACGGCTGCGCACACCGGTCAGTGCTCGGACCGCGACAGACGGTCATTGGCTGCCGGTTACAGTGGACCTGACACCTTTTGCGGGGAAGACAGTAAAGGTCGAGCTCGTTAATGAGCCGACCGGTTGGGCTTACGAAGCCGCCTATTGGGCTGAAATCGCGGTCGAAAGCAGGTAGGATTGCGCAAGTGCATCTGCTGTTCTGTGGAATTGGCTGCAACTTTGTCGCTGCCTTTGTACCCACTCTTGCCGGCGGTCTTGCGGTTGATGACGCGCGGCTGACTTGCGATTATAGATCACGGGTCGTTCGGACGTCACGTGATTGCAAGGGGCGCGTATTCTTTCCCGCCTACAAATGGCCTGTACCCGTCTATCCTGCCGTCCTCGGATGTCTTAATGAGGCAGAAGTCGGCTGGCATGCCAGGAGTGAGGTCGATCGGCAACGCCATCAATTCTGCCGGGCCCAGGCTGTAATTCGCCCACGCCGATTGCCATGGGCAACCGAGCATTTGCGCTGCACGCGAGACACCTGCGATCGGACACAGAGATGACCCTGCGTACTGCGATGTTCCGGGCATTCGAACCACTCCATCAGTGCCAACGTCTATTTCGATCTCCCGGAGTTTGTATCTGCCGGGCGGCATCCCCGCCGCAGCCATGGCATCAGAGATGTACACGATCGAGCGGGTCTGCTTGACCCTGTGAATGATTCTGAACAACGGCGGCGCAACGTGAATGCGATCGGGAATGACAGTGACCACAAGGTCTGATTGGTCAAGAACGCGCCATGTGATGTTGTCGTGCCTGTCCCAGAGCGGCGGGCAGCCATTGCCGATGTGCGTGAATGCTGTTGCACCGGCGCGCATGGCTTCAGCGAGAGTCTCCGCAGAAGCATCTGTGTGGCCAAGGAACACCTTTATGCCCATTGAAACCGCCATTCTGATGGCTTCGATAGCGCCGGTGCGCTCCGGTGCGAGGGTGAGGATGACACGATCTTTGCCGGTGGCAGCACGCAACTGGCGGATGTGGACGGGGGTGGGGTCTGCAAGACAATTGGGATCGTGAGCGCCGTAAAAGCCGGGTTTCGAAGAAAGAAAAGGTCCTTCGATGTGCCAGCCGATTACGGCATGGTTCAGGAGAGGCGACGTTGCGCAGATTTGGCGGAGAGTTGTCAGGCGTTCGATCAGGCGCGGCCATTCTTCGGTTACCAGCGTCAGCATGAACCTCGAGCAACCAGCCTGATGCAGGCCGTTGACCGCGCGTTCCAGTTGTTCGCGGTCGAGGAGGTCGCTTTGGAAATCGATCCCGAGAAAGCCGTTGACCTGCAAGTCGATCAACCCGGGCGCGATCCACCACCCGTTGGTCTCGGCACCGAGCGCATCTTCCCTTTCGGTGATGATTCCATTGTCAAACCTGAGGCGGATTGTGTCGTTTGACCAACAATCCCTTGCGATTACATCGCCTCGTGTCATGCGCCGACGATATGCTCTTGCTGAAGCCAATGGCAAGTGGACACGTTGACGGGAGTGCGGGCATTCTTGCCCGCCCAGGAGCGCGGCGATTCTTCGCCGCACCCGGCCGGTGAACGATCGGACGCCGGATTCGTGTGATGGAAGCTCGTGCAAGATCAGTAGTCGGGTTGATGCGGCCGAGACGGCCGCGCTCCCGGCGCCGTTTCCTTCTCCGACGCGCCGACAGGAGATTCCCGGGTTGGGCGGGCAGCAATCGTCGGTCAAAACTGCAGCTCCGACAGCGCTTTTCGGGGCGCTACTGTGAGACTTCGAGAAGGCGTTTGATTGTGCCGATCAATACATTCTCAACTTCGGGCGATACGTTGGAAGACGTGGGACTTGTTTCGTACCCGCCCTCGGCATACGCGGCCTTGGTTCCAATGTACCCCGGGCCGTAATCTCCGTAAGCGGCCATCGCCACGAAACAGTCGGGCCGCATTGATTTGGCCGCCAGTTGATACTCGACAAACAGTTCCCCCGGAAGATGCAGCACGCGCGCGCGGCCCAGACTCAGACAGCTTACATCGATCTTGTGTCCGGACTTGCATCGGCGAAGAAATGCGAGCCGCGATGCGGCGCCTGAGAGAAAAAACGAAGGGTCCGGCTTGGTGAATTGCGCCTCAAGCTCAGTTTCGGACAGGTGTGATGCGATCGGCAATTCCACGGGTTCAAGGGTCCATTTGACATCATCGGGGTTGATTGGTTCGCGTCGTGTCTGTTCCCATGCGCGGCGCATGCCGTCTGCCAAGCGTTCCGCAAGAACGCGGCGGTTCTCGGGCGATCCGTCGTTGTATTTGCCCGCGCCGAGGTTGCCGCCTGCTCCGTTGAAATGTATGTGCAACGCCGCTGGAACGGCCAGTTGCCGCAAGAACCTCGCAACTCCGGGAAAGTCCGGATTCGGAATGCCCGTGCGATAGTAGCTTTGCGGGTGGACAGCATAATAAGTGAGGACAGCCACAGGGCGTTCTCCGTTCCAAAAGCTGATCATTGAAAGCTCGGGGTCAATTGTCCCTTCGGGTTCGGCGCGTAGCGCCGGGTCCTTGCATGATGTGTAGCGGGTCGCGCGCACTTTGCCGTCAGGTCCGAGAATACGCCTGTTTGATGCGACTTTTTCGACGGTGGCCTTGCCCAAGCCGATCTCGGTTACGGGTTGGGCGCGGGGCAACGATTCTTTTATTGCGCGATCGAGCCGATGCAGCACTTCCCGGGCGAAATCGCCATTGTAACTGCCCGGGTCCAGGCCGCGTTCTTTCAATATCTTCTCCGCGGAGAAATCGCAGTCTGGTGCATCATGCTGGTGGACGGTGTGGACCGCCACGCGCGAAGGGACCGTGCCCGCAGCTTTCGCAAGAGTGGCGCGGAACTCGTCGTGACCTTCGTTGGCGATGCCGATCCAATCCACGGCGCACAGGACAATTGGCTGGCCGGCATTCATCAGGACAATTCCCCGCGCTTTCAGTGTCAGGTCCCACCAGTTTGTGACGGGGTCGTAGGCCATTCGGCTCCCGATCGGCGGTGTCACATCCACATCAAAGGTCGCAATCCGCACCAAATGGTCCTCTTTGACCGCCCCGGACGGTGAGAGGTTTTCGAGACAGCTCGCATGCGTGGAACACAGGAGGAAGCAGGAAATCGACGCGCCTATTGATGCTCTGAACCAGTCGCGTCTGTTGAAGGTGCCGTTCATGGGGCCTTAATATGACGTTGGGTTGCGAACGCCGCAAAGTGAAAAGTTTTTAGCCTTGAAATCTCACCGGCCACCCCCTCCGATTCACCCATGTATTCAAGCCTGTGAGATTTGGGCCAAGGAAACCCGCGCCCGGACGAGAGAATGTCAACTTCCAGACCGCACACCGTGCTCTGCGATGGGCTACATTGTTATATTGAAGAGTCATTCATATTTGCGAAGATTTTTACGCCGCGAATAAACACAAAGCGGCAGCAAGCTGCCGCACTCCAAGCGCTTCGCGCCTACCAACGCCCACTGCATCCGCGGCAGAGCGCCGCGTGCGGTGGG
>JARYMD010000560.1 GCA_029907285.1 Verrucomicrobiota bacterium
AGAGGCGCTGATTAAAAAAACCTACCGGCCGCCCAATTACGAAACCCCGGTCGATTATTTTGATGATCCGTTTACACCCAATAATCGCTTTTTTGTGCGCTACCATCACGCCGTGATTCCCGAAGTGAAAGCCGAGCAGCCGGCCGTGCCTGTTGAGCTTGTGAAACTGCAAGACGAGCTGCCTGTCAAACCTGCAACCACAATCGAACTCCCGCAGAATAAACCCGGACCAACTCAACAAGTTGCTGCGATCCCTACCCCAGCAGCACCGTCCACTCCCCCGCCTGTGCAACCAGTTGTTCCAACAGCTTCCCAGCCGCGCACTGCCACCGCTGCGCCAACCGAGGAAAATGCCCCAACGCGGCGGTCATGGGTCCAAAAGCTGAATCCGCTGAATCTTTTCAGGTCCAGTTCCAAAGCACCGGCCGACCAAGCCCGATCCACCCCGCTGCCCCCCACTTCAGTCGCGTCGGCTTCGACAACGCAAGGAGGCGGGCAGCCGGTGCCCGAAGTGACGCCACCTGAACGTCCGCGTCCGAGTTTTCCGCGCTACACGTATTTGTCGCCCCCAGTGCCGACCCCCGGAAACCGCGCGGCCGCAGAAACCCACTACGCAGCGGGTTTGTCTGCCCAAAAATCAGGGAGCCTTGCTCAGGCGATACGCTCGTACCAGGAAGCGGTGGCTGCTGATCCATCGTATTTCGAAGCGCACTACAACCTCGGTGTTGCTGCATATGACGCGCGCAACTGGCAGATTGCCCTCCAAGCCTGCGAAAACGCACTCGCAATCAGGCCAAACGACTTCGGAGCTCGCCTTAACTTTGCGCTGACATTGGAAAAAGCCGGCTACCCGGTGGACGCCGCAAAAGAGCTGGAAACTTTGCTGACAATTCACCCGAACAAACCCGAGGTCCACCTTGCTGCCGCAAATCTCTACGCGCAAGTCTTGGATGACACGTCTATGGCCCGCACTCATTACTCGCGTGTGCTGGAGTTTGATCCTCGGCATCCCCAAGCGCCTGCGATTCGCCGCTGGCTGCTCGCAAACCGAAACCGGTGAAAGCCGGGCTCGTCACCGCAGTCCGCATATTAAACACCCTGATCTGTCTGCAAAACGGATGTCCGAGCAAGATTCAGCAAATGGAAGCTGCGAGGAATTTCGCCATATGAAGTTCACCCAAACGGACCCCAAAATGAAATGGCGGGAGCGGCGGGGCTCGAACCCGTAACCTCTGCCGTGACAGGGCAGCGCTCTAACCAATTGAGCTACGCCCCCGCAAACAGGACCGCAAACATAATCGCAGAACCCGTTCCCGTCAACGGCTCTTTTGCATGGTTGTAACCGAGCAAAGCCGGTGACGCTGTGGCTTTGCTGTGTCCTTGCACAAACGCCCGTCCCGATTATGCTGTCCGTGTGCCTGCCAGGCGCAAAAAGTTAACGGCTGCAAATCGACACGGCAACACGCAAACGCCGTTTGCCGATTCACAGAACAAACCTGTCGGCCAACCACTGCAACCGGCTGCGCGCCGCGCGTCCCCCACGCAGAATGGCCAACAGAGCAATCGACCGGCTCATTCAGACGATCTCGAGAACGCCGTTCGCCAGGCCATCCTCGAAAACCGTTTGATCCCCAAAGGCGGAACCGTCGTTGTCGCTGCTTCCGGCGGGCCCGACTCGATGGTTCTTCTTCGGCTTTTGGCAGGGTTTGCACATGATCAAAACTGGCGGTTGGTGGTGGCGCATTTCAATCACCTGCTCCGCGGACGTGAAAGCGATCTGGACGAGGCCCTCGTCGCTTCGGAGGCGCGCAGGCTGGGCCTCGTGTTTGAAAGAGGCGAAGGCGAC
>JARYMD010000561.1 GCA_029907285.1 Verrucomicrobiota bacterium
AGGCAACCAACCATACCCGCGCTCCTGCAACGCGTTGGGGAAAGCAACGGCGTCGGGAGCGCGGCCGTCCTCGGCCGCCTCAACCCGACGACCGATCGTACACAAGTTTCGATCAAGCTAATCCGGTGCCTGAACATTCACCGGCTGTGTGCGGCGAAAAATCGCCGTGCTCCCACAGCGCAGTTGAACAAAATCGCCCCCTTCTCCAATCCGGCGCCCAGGCCAACTAACCTTCTGCTTTCACGTTCGTCTGTTTCGTCGGCACCAGCTTCTTGGTCGGATAACCTGAAACTTTCTCGCCCCTTGCGCGCAGCGAGTCGGCCAACGCAAACCTGAACTCCTCGGGCGCGGTCTCCATGGCTTTTCGCAGTGCACTGGTTGCTTTTTCTCCAGGGATGCGCGTCAGCGCGCATCGTGCGTCCTCGCGCGCCTCAACGTCCGACAGCAGTTCTGCCATTGGCGCAACTGCGTTGTCATCACCGATCTCGGACAACATCCATGCTGCATGCCGCCGCACGCTGACATTCGAGTGCTTCAGCAGCTTCACCAGTTCGACCTGAACAGCTTTCCGTTCGGCGTCTGCACCGGGGCGTCCCGCGTGCCTCACGATTCGCTCGATCGCGCGCCTGGCAGAACGCGCGATTTCAAAGTCCGGATCAGACATTACGTCAGCCAGTGGCACGACTGCCGGCGCGCCGAAGGGGCCGGCGCCCTGCCATGCAGGACCGCGCACCGCGTCATCCTTGCTACGGATTCTGGCAATCAAATCGCTCACAGCCGTCGAATCCGCAGCGTTGCCAATGCTCGCCGCAAGGGCCCCGATGCCCGCCGCTGTCTTAACAATCGATTCAGTTTTCATAAACGCAGAGAATCTGTCGCAGCCCGGTTCTCAAAGCACATACGGATAGCGCTGCGGCCGGCTCATCAAACGGCGCGCAGCCTCGTCGCCAACAATCTCCTGTTTGACCGGGTCCCAGTTCAGTTTTCGGCCCACGATGAGCGACAGGTTGCCAAGCACACAAAGGAACGCCGTGGCGACTCCGGCCTCGATGTTCATGATTGTCTTCCGGCCCGTCTTGATTCCCTCGAACCAATCTTCGTGGTGGTCGAATCGCGGACTTTTCGGGACATCGACGCCTCCGGGCGGTTTCACAAACTCGACAGCTTTCTTCTCGGTGTAAACCTGGCCATCCCCAACCCACACAACCAGTTTGTCTTTGTCGCCATAATACACCGCTCCGTAACCCTCGCGAATGCCTTCGCGTTTCACACGTTCACGGTCAAAGTACGGCACCATTTCCCCTGGCTGCGCCCAAATCAACGTCCAGTCCGGGTTCTTGAACTGGTACGTCACCTCCATTTCGATCGCGCTGTCCCAAAGCCCGCGCGTCGGCACGCGGCCCTTCGTTTCTATCGACACCGGCCCGGTGTTGTCCGCATTCATGAAATGGAGCGCATTGCTCATCACATGTGCGCCGCGGTCACGGATTTGCCCGCCGCCGGATTCAAGCACCCACCGGAAAACGCCATGCAGGTAACGCTGATTGAACGGGCGCCACGGCAATGGCCCCAACCACAAATCCCAGTCAAGCTCGGGCGGCGGATCGCTGTCGGGCACCGGATTGTCATCAGACGGCGTTGCGTAATGCCAGCACTTGACCGTGTGAACTCTGCCAATCATGCCGTTGGCTATGTACTGGTGCGCAAGAAACGCCTCCCGCTGCGACCTGCCCTGCGAACCAACCTGGACGCAAATCTTGTTGTCGCGCGCAGCCCGGACCATGGCTTTGCCTTCCTCGATGGTGCAACAGGCGGGTTTCTCCACATACACATGCTTTCCGGTCTC
>JARYMD010000562.1 GCA_029907285.1 Verrucomicrobiota bacterium
TGCAGCCCGGCGTAGCCGGAACCAAAGTTTCCTGGCGGCCAGAGACTCGGTGCCTGCGCACCTTGATCAGCGCCCTCTGCCACGCCGGGATGCGAAATATGCGTACTAAATCTCAGGCATGGCTTGGCCTCTTTCGATGTCAGCTTTGGCTGGTGGAACCTTTAGTGCTGTGACGGCAAGGGCCACAAACATTGCGAGAAAGAGGAATATTTCCGAGGGCCGGATTGCTGCCCGGTTGGCCACGAAAACCGACGCCCCAGCAAGCAACATGGCAAGGTTATCAACGAAATTCTGGGCAGCGATTGTTTTGCCGAGTCTTGTCGGCGGGCTTTCGGACTGGAGAGTTGCGTTGAGCGGAATGAGGAAGCAGCCAGCGATGGTGCCTATTATAACGAGCAGCAAGACGATTGGGATGTCGCCTTTGGCGTATCCAGCGCCGTACACCAGTTCTGTTGTGCCGAGCACTGTTATAAGTGCGGCCAATCCCCAACCATAGACGCGCGTGTACCGCAGGTCGCCCACGCGGTGGATGCGCCCGGCCAGGAACGAGCCGCACATTATGCCGGCTGTCAGCCAGACCACGTACAGAGAAATGCGTGTGTTTATATAGGTGGGCAGATTCGGACCGTCCGCAAGATGAACGATGCTGAGGCCCCACGGTTGGAAATTCATTTTCATGACGGCTGCGCTGAACCAGAACAATCCGGTCCAACACAGAACTCGGAACAATCGTGGGCTGGCAAGCAGATCACCAAGGTTGCCAAAGAACTCGTCCACGCTTAAAGCAAGTCTCACGTGAGGGTGACCGGGGGTCCTTGTCATCCTGGCGTTGAAAATGAGCGAACTGCCAAAAATCAGCAGCAGGATGACATAGCACCAAAAGACGGGCATGGTGTCGATCATTGCCGCACCGCCAATGAACCCGGCGAGGACGGCGCTGACAGTCAGCAGCTCGAGCAGGCCATTCGCTTTCACCAATCGCTCGCGTTCGACTATTTCGGGGAGAATCCCGTATTTGGCCGGTGAAAAGACGCAACCGCCTATTCCGACGAGCAAGTAACCGGCACCCTGCCAGATTGGCCCAGACCATATGCTTGATGCGGCGACGACCATGCCGCACATCTTGACGACGTTGCCGCCGATGAGCCATGAGGTCTTTGCATAGCGATCGTTCAGGAAGCCGGCCACGGGCGCCAGAAACACATGTGGAAAGAAAAACAGGCTCGTATAAACTGCGTTGAGAGCGCCCAACTGGGACTCGGACAACTTCCCGGATTCCTTGAGAAAGGTCAACTGGCCAAGTATCACCGCCAGCGTTGCGTTGTCAGCGAACGTCGCCAGGAACTGGCTTGCCAGCAGAAGCCGATAATTGCGCCTTGAATGCGTCACGGCGCGTGATCATCGGCATAATGCTCCCTGGTTGGCAAGCGCAGCGTGATTTGGGCCTGATTGCGCCCGCATGGCTTGCATCCTGAGACATCTGCGAAGCAAATGTCTCCAAAATATCCGGCCAGCATATTGCGGAGCCTGGCGAAGCCGGAACCAAAATTGCCCGACGGGCACTGACCCTGCGCCTGCGACCTTTGATTGAGTGCTGTCCGCCACGGTGGGTTGCTAAATATGCCGAGGCCGGGAATCTCACCGGATTGGGCGCATAGGTTTCGATCACGCAAATCCGGCGGCCGATCGTTCACCGGCTGGGAGGCGGCGAAGAATCGCCGCGCTCCCGCAACGTGTTGGACAAAGCAATCGCGCCGGGAGCGCGGCCGTCCCCGGCCGCATCAACGCGACGACCGATCTTGCACCTGTTTCAGTCACGCAAATCCGGTGGCCGATCGTTC
>JARYMD010000563.1 GCA_029907285.1 Verrucomicrobiota bacterium
AGTTCCGCGTTTAAGCGGAAAGCTAAAAGCTTTCCGGTCCTGACTGTGGTGCCCCAGCACTTTGCGCCTGCGGCAACGGGCCGCTGCGGCGTTCCAAGCCAACTACGTGTCTGTCCCCATATCGCATTCCTCTTGGGGCGTTTGTTCGCCGGGGCGTGGGGTGCATTCAGCCGTGCGATTGCCGAACCAATCGTTCGACACCGGCTACCAGGGCTTCGAGCGTATGAGGCCGGGCTTCCACATCAGCTTTCAGCGACAGTGCTGCGAGAGCTTTTGTTGTTTCTGGCCCGATTGAGGCCAGTTTCAATCCCGGGAACCTGCGTTTGAGTTCGGGCAGGTTGAACTTGCAATGGCACTGCTCGACTGTTGATCCGCTTGTGAAAGTGATCCAGTCGGCTCCATGCTCGCTCAATTGAGCCGCTGCGCCGCTGAGGTCTTCGGTTTCGGCTACGGTGCGGTAGCAGGCTATGTCGTCCACGATTGCGCCTTTGTCTTCGAGCAGGGCGGGCAGTTCCGGCGTGGCCACTTCTGCGCGGGGGAGAAGTATGCGGAGGTTTTCGAGACCGCCCATTTGGGCGAGTTCATGGGCTATGGCGGCGGCGGTGTGGTTTTTGGGCACCAAATCCACCTTCAGGTGCAATGCATTGAGTCGCGCCGCTGTGGCGGGGCCGACGGCCGCGATTCGGACGCCGCCGAGGTCTCGCAAATCCTCGAAAGCGCGGAAGAAATGTTCGAAGAAGGCGGTTACGCCGTTGACGCTCGTGAAAACGATCCAGTCGTAGCATCCCAGCCCTGCCAATGCTTCGGCGAGCGGCTGTGGTTGTGTGGGCGGCTCGATTCTGATGCAAGGGACTTCGAGCACTTCGGCGCCGCGTTCGGTTAAGAGTTTGGTCAAATCACCGGCCTGATCCCTTGCTCTGGTGACAGCGATGCGTTGGCCGGCGAGCGGCAGTTTCTCGGCCCAGTTCAGATTCGAGCGCAGCGACACGGCATCGCCGATGACAACGACGCTTGCTGTTTGCATGCCTGCGGCGGCGGCCTGACTGCGAAGTTCGTGCAGCGGTGCAGAAAGGCTTTGGGGATTTCCGCTGCCGGCCGGGCGAACAAGCGCGACTGGTGTGTCAGGGTTCAACCCGGCTGAAACCAGTCGGTTTGCCAAACGGTCAATGTCATCGAACCTGCCAATCACCAGTCGTGTTCCGGCGGCACGACAAAGCCACTCCCAGTCGAGACCGTCATCCAGATCCGAGCCAGTTGTGGCGAGAATTGAGAACCCTGTTTTTGACCCGGGATGCAGAAGTGGGATGCCGATTCGGGCGGGAGCGGCGAGGGCAAATGACAGTCCTGGCACAACTTCGAAACGGAGGCCGGCGCGTGCGACCAGTGAAATCTCGGTTGTTGCGGCTCGATCAAAGAAGGGGTCTCCTGGCACCAGGCGAGCGGTGTTTTTGCCCTCTTTGGCTTTGGCGACCAAAAGGCGGGCAATGTCTTCAGAACTCTGCTTGGAATCCTTTGCAAGCACGATCCGCTCGGCACCCGGTCGTACGAGCGGCGTGATTTCGGGCGTTATCGGGACTTCATAGACAAGAACTTCGGCTTTGCGGACCGATTCTGCCGCGCGCAAGGTCATCAAGCCGGGGTCGCCCGGTCCGATTCCCACGAAACAAACCATTCCGAATTTGCTCATCGGGCTGACGATAAAGCCAATCTCTTTGAAACGCAACGTGGGGCTGGCGACGCTGGATAGTGCGGGCGCATCCCAGCTTTGTTGAGGTCTCTCATTTGATTGTTTGGTTCTGATAATTACCTGGCGGTAATTTCTGGGGC
>JARYMD010000564.1 GCA_029907285.1 Verrucomicrobiota bacterium
CTGCCCGCCAGGAAACTTTGGTTCCGGCTACGCCGGGCCGCGAAATTGCCGTGTGACCTGAGCGGCATGGCGCTCGTCCGGCACCTATGCCGTCATTACGACTACAGGCAAGTCCATCAGGAAGGCAGCCATATCGTTCCGGAAACATCCGTCCCACGCCCGCATCACTTGGCAGTCCCCAATCATCCCAGCCTGCGCGTCGGCACGCTCAATGCGATCTGGCGGGCGGTTGTGGCTGTCAAGGGGATCGAGAAGCGGGAGATTCTGCGGCGCCTTTGAAACCTTGCAACGGCTTGCTTGTGATCAAGCCTATGCCGCGGCCCTTGTCGCCGACCGCACAGTAGTAAAGGTAAAACGTCTCGGTCTTGGGTTCCCAGACAAGTGAAATCTTGTGGGCGTACTGGCGGTCGAGACCCATCGGGTGCCCGCCGGCCACGTGCAGCGGCTCGGGATGCGCCGTCCAATGCACAAGGTCGCGCGAGAACGCGATCATCACATGAGCCCCACCCCGTCCGACGCCAAAATAGAACATCGTCCAGTGATCGCCGTCGCGGAAAACCTTCGGGTCAGACGCGAACTGCGCATCGTATGCGCCGGGTCTGTTCCGGATCACCGGATTTGCAGGGTGCCGCATCCAGCTCAGCATGTCGGTCGAAAAAGCGAGGCCGGTTTGTTCAACGCTTCCGTTGGCGGCGTTGTAGAAATTGAAGAAACGCCCTTTGTGTTCGACCAGCCACGGCTGATAAATGCAATCTTTCTCCCACTCGGCGCAATCAGGGTCGTGAACGGACAGGATCGGTGTGTCTTTGGCGCGCTGCCATTTGAGCCCGTCGGTGCTGGCCGCCACGCCTTCGTATCCGGGCCGCAACTCGTAGCCGCCCTGTCGCGGGTACGCGCCATACAAGGTCCAGTATTTGCCATCGCGTTTCTTCAGCACCCGCGGCGCACGAATGTCATAAGATTCATATAGAAAAGCGCCGATCACGCAGCCGCCATGGTCAAACTCACCCTCCGGACCAAATCCCATCGCAAGCCGCGGGTTGGACCAATGAATCAAATCGCCGCTCTCGATCACAAACGAGTTGTAGCCGCGTCCGTCAAAAGCAATGAAGCTCATGAACCATTTCCCCGGTTGATCCGGCAACTGATAAACACACGGCACGTCTGTGTTCTCGAATTTTTCGTGCCCGGGAATGTTCGGTTTCGAGCTGATGACATGATCGAGCCAGTAATGCCAGCCGCGATACGGTGCAGACCAACGGTCGAGGGTCTCACGATCAATTTCCTCGTCCGTGGAACCGCACAAGGCCGGCAATTTAAAGATTGTTCCCACCAACAGCCCGGCAATGGCCAAATGCAGAATTCGTTGCGTCATGCGGCAATTCTAACCCGGAAATCTCACCGGCGCACCAACCAAAGGAACCCAAAGCTTCATTCCGGTGAAATTTCAGGGTCACGGATGCTCCAAAGTGGCGGTTCCATTGTCGCAAGCGCGCGACTGTGATAGCGTGTCAGGCATGACGACCAAGAATCCGTTTCCGGACGTAAACCCATTCTTCGAGCAGCGGTGTCGGAGCGCGCACACATCGCTCATCACCTGCTTCAGCGATGCACTTCAGGAACGGGTTCCTATTGATCTCGTCGCAAGGCCTGAAGAATGAAGTGCCAGGCACGTTGTTGCACACAGGTGGGGCGCGCCGGGGACGGCGCGCCGAACCTGTGACAGACAGTTTTCCTGTTTCCGCGTAAACGCGGAACTCTAACAGCGATCGGTTGTCCCGCACTTTGGGCGATGGCACGCCCGCGGCCGTTAGAGTCCCGCCT
>JARYMD010000565.1 GCA_029907285.1 Verrucomicrobiota bacterium
GTCGGGTTGATGCGGCCGAGGACGGCCGCGCTCCCGGCGCCGCTAATTGCTCCAACGCGCCTTTCGAGTGGTCCGGTGAGATTCCCAGGCCGACCGAGTGTCAGGCGGGTTGCGGGTTGATGGCAAAGGACTCTTTCAGGTAGGAGAGACTGCGAGTGGCGATTGTCTCCGGTCCGTCTGAGAAATCGAAAACCTCAACTGAAACGTACCCGGAATAAGCGGCGTCGCGGAGTGCGGCGGCAATGGGGCGGAAATCGACGTCGCCGAAGCCGGGCCCTTTCAAATTGGGGTCATTCGCATGGAGGTGGGCAAAATGAGGTGCTGAAGTCCGGATGATGTCTGGGACTGGCCGTAACTCTGAACACATGGCTTTGACGTCGAGTATGATCTTTGCGGCCGGGGAATCGAACATGCGGGCGAACTTGATTGCTTCATCGGCTGTGTTGATGAAATCGGTCTCGGCGGTGGAGAGGGGTTCGAAACAGATTGTCACGTTTCTTGTTTGGGCGAGGCGAACTGCGGGGGCAAGCGTTTCGACTGCCCATGCGGATGCTTGGGCGGTGGTTACGCCGGGGAGTTTGCTGCGCTGTTTGGGGGAACCAAACACGATGATGCGCCCGCCAAGATCGCTGCAGAATCTCACCAGCTCTTCGCAGTAGCGGGCGGTGCGTGCGCGCACCGACTCATCGGGGTGCGTGACATGGAATCCCTCGGTTTTTGCCAGGACCCAGTGTATGCCGGCGATTTCGAGGCCGGCGCGTTGTGCGAGGTTCCGAATGTGAGTTCGATTGCTGGCGCTGATTTCAGTGACACGGGGCGCGATGGTAAACGGGGCGATTTCGACGGCGTCATAGCCGACGCTGGCAATAAATTCGAATGCACTTTCGAGGTTCCAACCTTCGAACACTTCGTTGCAAATGGCAAACTTCATACGAAAAGCAGTTTCAACCGGCGTGTCGGCGCGGTTTCGTTCAAATTGAGCTCTTGCGTGAAATATGTCCAGTCCGGTTGCGGCGGTTGCAGAGTTGGTGCAGATGCTGATAGAGTGTTTCGCGTGATACGGAACGTCATCTTCGATTGGTCTGGGACACTGGTGGACGATTTGCCGGCTGTATTGGAAGCCAGCAATTACGTCTTCGCCATGGCGGGAGTCCCGAAGATGGATTTGGATCAGTTCCGGCGCGAGTTTTGTCTGCCGTTTACGAGGTTTTACGACCGGTATGTGCCGCACGTGCCGATCTCGCAGCTTGAAGAATGGTTTCATGACGCGTTTCGGCAATGCCGGCACATGGTGGCCGAGATTCCGCACGCGCGGGAGTTTCTCGAGTTTTGCCGCGAGCATCGCTTGAGGACATTCCTGTTGAGCAGTATTCACCGTGACCATTACATCGTGCAGGCGGAAGCGACCGGGTTCGGGGCGTATCTTGACCATGTTTTTGTCGAAGTGAGGGATAAACGCACCAAAATGCGCAGCCTGGTTGCGGAGCATGGCCTTCTTCAGCACGAGACGGTTTTTGTGGGGGACATGGAACACGACGTGGAAGCGGCGCGCGCCGGCGGGGTGTATGCGTGTGCGGTGCTGACCGGGTACAATCATCCGGAACAATTGCGCGCGTGCGCTCCGGACCTGGTGGTGGAACATCTTGGCGAGTTGCGCGATTGGCTGGCTCGCGAGGGATTTGAAATCAGGGCTGTGCTGGAGAAACTGGAATCGGGGCAACAACAATTCTGACAAGAATGGACTCTATTATTATCCGGGACTTGGAGATTTCATGTTGCGTGGGGGTTTATGATGCCGAACGCGAAAAGCCGCAACGCCT
>JARYMD010000566.1 GCA_029907285.1 Verrucomicrobiota bacterium
GGGAAAAGATGGAGAGCCACTCGCTTGTTTGATTAACGCACCTGTAGTTGCTCAAGTATTGGCGTGCCACAGCACTGTGACAGTTGACAATTCGTTTAATGATTTGAGCGCAACGCAGACTCCAATTCCTGGCCCTTCGGTAACATTAGCAACCCTAACACCTGTACCCGCAATAGCTGAAACCGAGTTCCGTACTCTAGCTACCGGACACTGAACAGAAGTTCGGGATGAAAACATCAGGAAACGGGTCATGAAGGGCTAAACGCCGGTCAATGAAATCCCAACCTAAACGAAAGATACTCAAATCGCGACGGTCAGAACGGTCAACCTCAGCGAAAAGTTGCATGGATAGGACATGTTCGCCGGTCGCGACCAACCAAACATACAAGAGGCACACCGCCAACGTCAGGCGAGACAAGCGTAAGAAATGACGCAAACGCGAGCGTTCGAGATCAAACCCATTGCTTTTCATATCGCCAAACATTTCCTCCAACCACATGCGGCGGCGGTAGAGGCGTAAAATCGCGCGTGGTTCAGGCAGATTGGAGGCCAGAAACCAGGGTTCTTTTTCGCCTCTGGCCCAGTGCAGCACCAAGTTGGTTGGGTAAGCGCTGTCGCGTGTAAGTACCACGTTGCCAATCCAAATGGTAGTTCCAGGCTGCAAATCAAAGCTATCGATGCGTCGCCAACACGACTCGCTTTTGGTCATGACCAGATGATTGCAGGGTTGGCGCAAGGCGTAATCCCAGCCCCACCCGTCCAGATATTCCAGCAACAGCGGGCGTCCAAACTCACAATCACCGACCAACGAAACCTGGACACCGCGCGGGATCAAGGATTGAACGTAACTCAACAACACGATTTGCTTGCGGGTGGTGCTGTGCCCTTTGGGACAGCGCACCCAGGTCCAAGCCAGCGGCAACGCACGGCGACGGTAAGCGATCCCCACCATCAACAATTGATGTCCGGCACTGACTTGGCTGCAATCGATGATCAGATGAACCTGTCCCCCACGACTTGCCGCCTGAATCAGCAAGGTGGCGATCGGGTGATACCATTCACGGGGACGGATCGCATGATTACTCAAGAACCGTCGCAACCGTTTATCCAAGCTCAGCTTTTGTACCCGCAGTGGGAGTTTTCCGGCCACTTTGGTCAGATGCACACTTTTCGCCAGGAATATCCCAACCACCAACCACACCATATTTTGCAAGCGGCTTTCACATGTATCGGGCGTCAGTTGATGCAACTGCTTACGCCAAGTATCATACAGTTGAGGGTTGGACAACATGTTTCACGGCTCCTCGATAGGTTTTTGGGTCGCACCTTAACCTTATCGAAGTTGTGGGAATTGTCTAACCCTCGCTCATTTGTTCAAGTGTCCGGTAGCTAGACCATGAGTTTGCGTTTTCATGAGATCGCGGAACGTGACCACGTGATTCAAAATCCGATCACGGTGGAAAAGCTGGATGCCATCGGCGCGGCCTGCGGCTTCCAGCCGGGGATGCGCCTGCTTGACCTGGGCTGCGGGCGCGGCGAGTTGCTGACTCGCTGGGCGGCGCAGTACGGGATTGGCGGGACGGGTGTGGATATCAGTGCCGCCTTCCTGAAGGAAGCCCGCCGCCGTGCCCGCGCGCGGAGTCACCGAACGGGTGACGTTCGTGCAGACCGACGCGGGGAAGTACCTGGATGAGATGCCCGGCGAGGCCGGAACCTACGATGTGGTGAGTTGCGTCGGCGCGACCTGGATCGGCGGCGGGACGCCCGGCACGCTGGCGATCATGCGCCGCGCCCTCAGGGATCAGCGGGATGGTCT
>JARYMD010000567.1 GCA_029907285.1 Verrucomicrobiota bacterium
TAGCTCATTGTCAACAGAAAAGTGTCATCCACACACATTTTTTTCATCCTTTAACAAGACCAGGCGAGGATCAGGGGCTCTTGCTGCTGGACGCATGACCCCGGAACGGGCCGTACGACAAGACTTTCCGAAAGGACCGAGAATCACGCTTTTGTTGACTTGACACCTGGGTTCATAGACGTTGACCCCATGAAAACCGGGGATGCAACACAGTTCCTCAAGCGGATATTGAAAATAAAACGCATGGAACGGGGCAAACTCACCGTCATCGGCCAAGGCCCTTCCGGCCCGTACTACAAACTCCAATGTTGGGAGAACGGCCGGAACTTCTCCCGCTACATCCATCGTGACCAAGTCCCGGCTGTCAAGGAAGCCCTTGAAGGTTACCGCTTGTTCCGCCAACTGACCGACCAATACGCCCAGTCGATCATCGATAGAACGCGCGCCGAACTGGCGGGTGAGTCGAAGAAACGCCGCCGCCTCAGCCGCAACCGCTCTGGACGCAGAAAAAGGAAGCCCGGCAAATGATCGCCATCTCTTGGGCCGCAACGGCTGGTCAGTTTTGCGGCACAGGATTTGTGTGATGGAAACCGCTGTACAATCGGTCTCCGGATTGATGCGGCCGGGGACGGCCGCGCTCCCGGCACCGTTGCTTTCTCCAACACGCTGCAGGAGCGCGGCGATTCTTCGCCGCCCCACAGCCGGTCAATGTTCGGGCGCCGGATTTGCATGATCGAAACCGGTGTACGATCGGTCTCCGGGTTGATGCGGCCGGGGACGGCCGCGCTCCCGGCGCCGTTGCTTATGATCCCGGCGAGGAGAGGACTTTGCACCCTGCCTTCATGAAACTGTCCGGGCTAGAGGCGGACGCGATAGAATCTTGTGTTCTCGGATGGCGCCAGTTGCAGTGTAGGGGGGAAAACGCCGGGCACGGTTGACCACGGTCCTTCCGGGCTGGCTGCGAACTCGAGGATTCCAAAGGGCCACTCGATGGCAACTCCACCGGTTGTGGCTCGGATTTGTATCGTGACCTTTGGCGGGGTAACGTTGTCAAAGCTCGCACCGAGTTTTTCACCAAAAATGTAAATGCTTTGGCATTCGAGGTCGGTGAGCGGTCTTCGCCAGATGCCGATGTCGTCGATAACGAATGTCCCTTGTTGAGCGTAATGGCCGCCTGCCTGGCCGATGGTCCATTCCATGCGGGTTCTGAAATCCCAATCGGCAGCGGTGGCAATGGGGGTTGAGTTTGCTTTTGCGCCGTCCAGCCATGTGATGGCGTCGCCGGTCCGATCGAACACATGGACGATGTGGTGCCAGTTGCCGTCGTTCAATCTGCTTGAATGAGGGCCGGAGATGGCGATTCCCGGCCATGGTTGGGGCACGAGGGCGTTGTTGAGTCCCCATGACCATGAAGCGTGTTGATATGACGGGGCGATGGTTACGCCGAGGTCGCCGGTTGAAAAACTGTTGTTGGCAAGGAACGGCAGGTCGCCGGGGTTGCCGGTGAATTTTGCCCAGAACGCCACTGTAAAGTTCTGTCCGGGGCCGAAATCAAGGTCCCTTGGAATGCCGAGGGACACGTAGTTGGCTGCGGTGACGATGCTGTTTTGGACGATAGTGCTGCAGCGCAATGCGCCACTGCCGATTTTGCCCGGAACAATCTCGGGGTTGCCCCGTGGCGAGCCATGATTCGAGTGACCGGAGGAATCTCTGTAATCGCCATCAAATTTCAGGTGCAGGACCAGCTCTTGGGCGAGATTCAGGCACGAGGGCACAGGTTCCACCGTGATATTGACCG
>JARYMD010000568.1 GCA_029907285.1 Verrucomicrobiota bacterium
TTCAGCGTGCTCGGCAAGGGCGTGATGCAGCGCCATTCGCCGCTGGTAGTGAGCGGCATCACCTGCCTTGGCGGCGCCCTGAGTCTCGCCCCGTTGGCCGCCGTGGAATCCGCCGCCGGCCTGCCCGAGCCGAGCCTGGTCGGACTGACGGTCGTCGTCTACCTCGGCGCGCTCGTCACCTTCGCCGGCATGGTGGCGTGGTTCTGGGCGTTATTGACAAGCCTGCGGCTGCACGGCGAAACAAAGCACAGCGACACAGCGAAGCAAAACGAGAAATGACATTGGCAGAGCGATGCTGAAGAAAACCACATACACTTTCGAACTCGATGCCAATAAAGCTGCCGAACTCGAGTCGTGGCTGAAGTCCAACGGGTACGATTTCAGGACTGCGCCCCACGCAAAGTTCGCCGCGCACAAGGAGAAAGTGAGCGTTGTGTTCTACGAGAGCGGGAAACTCGTTGTGCAGGGCGCAGAAGCATCGGATTTCGTTGAATTCGTTCTCGAGCCCGTGATTTTGAAGGAGGCGCGGCTTGGGTACGAAGCGATGTTGAATCCGGACCTGATGTTGCCGAGGATTGGCGTTGATGAGAGCGGGAAAGGAGACCTTTTGGGGCCGCTTTGTGTTGCGGCGGTGTATGTGAATGAATCCGTGATTCGGGCGTGGGAAGACGCTGATATCCGTGATTCAAAGTGTGTGAGCAGCGACCAGCGTGTGGCTGAGCTTGCGCGGGTGATACGTTCGACGCCGGGTTGCAAGTTCAATGTGGTGCAGATCGGCAACGCGGCATACAACCGCCTTCACGGTGAGATCGGCAACGTGAATGACATCCTCGCGTGGGGCCATGCTCGGGCAATTGAGAACCTGTTGGAACGAAGCAGCTTGAATCCGCCCCCGGCACGGATAATCAGCGATCAATTTGCTTCCAACAAGGCGACCTTAAGAAGAGCAATAATGACACAGGGCAGGCAGGTGGAGCTTGTTCAGCGTCACAAGGCCGAGTCTGACCTTGCAGTTGCCGCGGCGTCGATACTGGCCCGGGACGCTTTTGTTTCTGCGCTCAGGCGAATGGAGAAAGAGTATGGTCTGGAGTTTCCCAAGGGCGCATCCGGGGCGCCGGAGGAAGCTTTGCGGAAGTTCGTGGAGAAGTACGGTGCAGAACGTGCAGGGGAGGTGGCCAAGATGCATTTTCAAAATGCGCGGCGTATTGTTGCTTCGGCGCAGGGATAATGAAGGTTCGATCTCCATCCCTCGATGGCGTGGACGATGCAGGGGCGTTTGTTCTCCGGGCGCTGTCCGGGCTGAAGGATGCTGTCCTTTTGGCGAGGCGCATATGTTGGGTCGAACATGCGTGTCGTCCGTGCATGTCTTGGCCTTTCATCCGGCGATCTTGGCGGCCTGCGACAATTCCAGCCCGCTGCGGCCTTGAATGACTTCTTTCTCCGAGCTATGTTCTCTCCAGAGAAAAGCAGATCATTAATCATTGCTTGCCAGTATGCGAACTCATCCAGCCTCGCGCCGCTCGAGTAGTCATCGGATGTCCGGGTTCACTCTGATCGAACTCTTGGTCGTGATCGCCATCATCGCGATTCTCGCGGGTCTCCTGCTGCCCGCGCTCTCGAAAGCCAAAGAGAAGGGCCAGGGCATCGCTTGCATGAATCACACCAAGCAACTGGCATTGGCTTGGATCATGTATGCCGACGAGAACAACGACAAACTTGTCATCAATACCACCATCGATCTCACTGAAGCCAGTCGCACCAACAACTGGGTTGCCAACGTGATGGGGTACAGCCC
>JARYMD010000569.1 GCA_029907285.1 Verrucomicrobiota bacterium
TTTCCCAGCCCGGCGTGGTTGAAGGTCCGGGGGTGCAAGAGCCGGGGCGTTGCCCGCTGGGCGACTTTGGTTCCGGCTACGCCGGGCTGCGGAATATGCGGGCCAGCAAGCAGCCGTTGGACATTATGGCACGGCAAGCCTTGTCGGTCTGAGGCGGCGCGTCGCCGACTAATACCTTACGCGGAAATAGCTTTCCTTGCCTGTGGGGACGATGATGTACGACGTGACGTTGCTGACGACCGGTGTCCATGCACCGCCAAGTGTGGAAGCGCGCAGCAACGTGCCTCTGCCGGGCCATGTGAGTTCGATGCCGGTTGGAGTGAGTTTGGTCCTGATGAGCTTCTCACAAACGACGGTGACATTGAAGTAACACGTGTTCGACTGTCCGGCGAGACTGGTGGCGACGTTGGTGACAGTGGTTGTACCGGCGGGGAAGAAACTGCCGGATGGCGGCGTTGAAACAACGGCAACGTTTGTGTCATAGGTCGTCCGGGCTGTCACGGTGAATTCGACGAATGCGCCGCCGTTGGTGGTGCAATTGACGACGATGTCTTTGGGGCAGGTGATTGTGACCGGGGAGGGATCAAGCACGGTAAACAGCACAGTTGCTTCGCCCTCGTTGCCCGTGGAATCCGTGCTGGTGATTGTGAGCTTGTGGACGCCGGGGCCGAGCAAAGTGCCTGCGGGCGGGTCCTGTGTTGGTTTGCCGACCTCGGGAGAACAATTGTCGGCTATTTGAACTCCGCCCACGATGCTCGGGACAGGGGCTTGTCCGGGCGTGTTGGGGTAATTGTTCACGTTATCGGTGAATGCAGCGGTGGCCGGGGTGATCTTCGGGCCGGCGACATCGCCGAAGTAGAAGCAGGCGGGATGACCGTAAGAATCATATTCCGCCCAGCCGTACACCGAAGCGGCGAAAGGCTGATCGCCGTTGACGATGTGCGGTCCGGCGGTGACTGGCACGCGGGCGAATGAGTATGTTGTGCCGGGTATTGCGGAGAAACTGGCAGCGCCGATTACGACACCGTCGAGGCGGACGCTACCGATGGCTGCGGTGGGCGAGATTGTCTGGAGATAATTGGTGGGGAAATCATTTGTAGGCGTCGAGAACAGGTAAGCCGTGGTGTAATGGCGAACGGCTTGGAGTTGGGACATGAACGGATCGGCGTTGACGACGCCGTCGTAGTCGGAGCTATTTGCGAATTGGGCGACGAGGACGGGTTTGGTGGCTGTGATTCTGGAGGCGAAAGCCAGTTGGATTTGGTGGAATTGGCCGCGGTTGAGATTCGCGACGGCGATACCGTTTACAGCGACGGTGGTAGCATCGTAGGCGGCAAGGACTCTGAAGACATCGCCACTTGAGCGCGTTGCCAGTGGCGCGGTGTAGAAGTCGTTGCCCCACGTATTGACTGGCAGGAGCTGTTCGACAAGGTGATCACAGTACCAGAAGTTGCTGGATGACACGCTGGTGCAGAGATGGCTTCCGAAGACAGCGATTGGTTTATCGGACTTGATCAGTGTGCCTGTGAGATCGGCCGGGGCTTCGCGTGTGTTGCGGAGCCGATAAGTTTCGCCTGGCTGCATGAGCAGCGTGTAGGGGACGTTCGCCGGGTGCGCGCCAGTTGCGACTGACGGAATGATGGTCACGACGGTGTCAGGTTCGGCAGCGGCGATTGCGAACTGTGTGCCGTTGAGAATGGGCACATCTGTGAGAACGTTTCCGTATGCCATGACAACGTAACGCGTGCCGATAACAGCCGTATGGAGTGCCTGGTAGCTGTCGGTG
>JARYMD010000056.1 GCA_029907285.1 Verrucomicrobiota bacterium
AATGGGCGGGCGGCCTCAGGGACCGGGAACTGCCTGTGAGCGACGAACAACGGGCCAGCGTCCAGCCCGCCCTCACAAACAGCATTGAACACGTAATCAGCCTCGTCTTTCCAATACACGGCATCGGAGCCAAATCCGCGGCCCCGAAAATCGCCAGTCCTTGACCCAACCAATTTTGTCCAAACCGAAACAAAAAACACTAACCAGAAACAACTGACAAAACCATGGCACAACCAAATCAAACCGTATCAACTACTTCGTTGCTCCAGGAAAACCGGGCGTTCCCACCCTCACCCGAGGCGGTGAAACGCGCCCACATAAACGCAGAGCAGTACAAGACTATGTACGAACGCTCAATCAAAGACCCCGACGGGTTCTGGCTTGAGCATTGCAAGATTCTTGACTGGTTCAAACAGCCCACCCTCGGCCGCCGGTATGAGTGGAACACGGCCGCCAGAATCATAAAACACACATGGTTCGAAGACGGCCAGCTCAACGCCTCTTACAATTGCCTTGACCGGCATCTGAAAACCCCGGTGCGCGACAAGGTTGCCATTCTATGGCAGGGTGAACCTGAAGAGGACGTGCGGAAAATCACTTACGCTCAACTCCATCAGGAAGTGTGCAAGTTCGCCAATGTGCTCAAGTCGCTTGGGATCAAGAAAGGTGACCGCGTTGCGATCTACCTGCCGATGATACCCGAGCTGCCGATTGCGATGTTGGCATGCGCGAGAATCGGGGTCATCCACTCGGTCGTCTTCGGCGGGTTCAGCGCAGAGTCCCTGGCCGGGCGCATTAACGACTCAACCTGCCGACTCCTTATCACTTCAAACACGTCACTGCGCGCAGGCAAAAGCATCCCTCTCAAGGCAATAGCCGATGACGCTCTCAAGCATTCGCCGTCCGTCGAAAAGGTTATCGTTTTCAAACGAAATGAAACGCCATGCGCAATGACCGCGGAACGCGATCTTTGGTACCACGAGCTCATGGCAAACGCGTCTCCGGATTGCCAGCCCGAAGTGATGAATGCCGAAGACGTGCTTTTCATGCTTTACACGTCTGGTTCAACAGGCAAACCGAAGGGCGTTGTGCACACAACCGGCGGTTACCTCGTTCATTGCGCTCTGAGCCACAAGTACATTTTCGACGTGCACGACGACGATGTTTACTGGTGCACCGCGGACATTGGCTGGGTCACCGGCCACAGCTACATTGTGTACGGCCCGCTTTGCAATGGCGCCACAAGCCTCATGTTCGAAGGCGTCCCAACATTCCCCGACCCGGGCCGGTTCTGGCAGGTAATACAGAAGTTCAAGGTCACCATCTTCTACACTGCGCCAACAGCCATCCGCTCGCTCATCATGAAAGGCGAAGAATGGCCCAACAAATATGACCTGAGCAGCTTGCGCATCCTCGGTTCAGTTGGCGAGCCGATAAACCCCGAAGCATGGATGTGGTACTACCGCGTGATCGGCAAGGAACGCTGCCCAATCGTGGACACATGGTGGCAAACCGAAACAGGCGGCATTCTCATCACCCCGTTGCCGGGCGCACACACTCTCAAGCCAGGGAGCGCGTCACGCCCGTTCTTCGGCGTCGAACCTGTCGTCCTGCGCGATGATGGAAAAGAATGCGCGCCAAACGAGGGCGGCAAGCTGTGCATCAAGAAGCCGTGGCCTGGCATGATGCGGACCACATGGGGCGATCATGACCGTTTCATTGACACGTACTTCACGATGTATCCAAACATATACTTCACCGGCGACGGCGCGCGCATCGACCAGGACGGCGATTATTGGTTGATGGGCCGAATCGACGATGTCGTCAACGTGTCCGGCCATCGCATCGGAACCGCAGAGGTCGAGAGCGCCCTCGTAAGCCATCCGAATGTCTCCGAAGCCGCAGTGGCACCAATGCCGCACGACATCAAAGGCCAGGGCCTTTACGCTTTTGTGACCCTGAAGGAAGGCGTCAAGGAAAGCGAAGAGCTCAAGAAAGAGCTTGCGTTGCACGTCCGCAAGGAAATCGGCCCAATCGCAGTGCCGGACAAAATCCAGTTTGCACCCGCCCTGCCCAAGACACGATCCGGCAAAATCATGCGTCGCATTCTGCGCAAGATCGCAGAAAATCAGGTGGATCAAATCGGCGACACCACAACACTCGCCGATCCACACGTGGTCGAAATACTCGTCAAAGGCCGTCAATAGCCGCCTGCACAGCCCTTGGCATGTAACCTAACCAACCAAAAGAGTCGGGACGGCGCAATCCGTCCCGGCTCTTGATCCACTGAAAGGAGAATGCCCCATGGCTACACAGAAAACGATGAACCGCTGGTGGGTCGTTGTCGGCGGAATACTGGTGCAATTGTGCCTCGGCAGCATTTACGCATGGTCTGCGTTCACAGGCAAACTCACGGCTGCCAACGGCCCTTTCCATTTCACGAAAACTCAGACCCAGGTGATTTTCTCGGTCGGACTTCTCTCTTTCGCAATTGTCATGGCACTCGTAGCCGGAAACTGGCAAAAGAAAGTCGGCCCAAGAATCGTCGCGCTCACAGGCGGTTTGGTGCTGGGCCTTGGCTACGTGCTCGGCGGCCTGGTGGGCAACAGCTTTTGGGGCATTCTCTTCGGCATTGGCGTTTTGGGAGGCGCTGGGATCGGATTGGGTTATGTCTGCCCAATTGCAGCGCTGGTCAAGTGGTTCCCTGACAAGAAAGGCATGATTACAGGCCTTGCGGTGGCCGGATTCGGCTTTGGCGCTCTGTTGTGGATCAAGCTCACAAGCGGCTTCAAATTCGGCAGCATCGACCTCACGAAAGGATGGACCGGCCTCTACGGCATGGGCTGGACGGTAAGCAAAGTGTGGATTCTCTACGGCATTCTCTTTGCCGTCATCGTTGGGCTCGGCTCAATCGCGCTCGTTAATCCACCCGAAGGTTGGAAACCCGATGGCTGGAACCCGCCGTCAGGCGCAACCGCAAGCAGCACCGGCGGGGTCGAGTTCGCCCCAAAACAAATGGCCCGCACCGCCCAGTTCTGGAAGCTTTTCCTCACGTTCTTCGTGGGCGCCACCGCCGGCTTAATGGTGATAGGAGTCATCCAATTGTTCGGCAAAGATGCGCTCACTGCCCATGGCACTCCCGCCGACCGCGCCGACATCATCACCGGCACCGCAATGGGGCTCTTCTTCGCGCTGTTGAACGGCCTCGGCCGAATCATCTGGGGCACCCTGTCGGATAAAATGGGCCGCAAAGCAGCCATCGCAACAATGACCGGGCTTCAAGGTCTGATGATGATCCTGTTCTACTTTATCGGCGGGCGAGAGCTCGGACTGTACCTTGGCGCCGCAATCATCGGGTTCAACTTCGGCGGCAACTTCGCCCTCTTCCCCGCAGCAACAGCCGATTATTTCGGGAACAAGAGCGTAGGCATAAATTATCCGTGGGTGTTCATGGCATACGGCGTCGGCGGCGTGGTCGGGCCCGTGCTCGGCGGTGTGATGGGCGATGCCAAAGCATGGATGTGGGCGTTTGTCCCGGCAGGCGTGGCGTGCCTTGTGATGGCAGCAGTCGCCCTGACCTTGTGCCCGCCAACCCTTCTAAAGGAACAAAAGCAAGCCTGACTCTTTCCCTGGCACACTTGGTTTGTTGTGAGTTTGTTGTGAAATTGGGCTTTTGATCTAACAAGGAGTTAACAAATGCAGCGAAAAACGAACGGTTCAATCGAAATTGTTTCAGAGAATAACAGGTTAAACATCCCAACTGCCCGGAGCCAAACGCTCCGTTTCACACTCTGCTGCCTTTGCAGCGTGGCCACCACCTGCGCAGCCGGTGATAACCCGTGGCAGTTCAAAGCCGATGCCACTGTGAAGGAAACCTACGACAGTAACGTTTATCTTCAGGACACCGACCCCGGTGTCCCGGGCGCAATGCCCGCAGAAAAAGGCTCATGGATCACAACTTTCACCCCGCGGGTATCGTTCGATTACGCGCCCTGCGATCTCTTGCACACAACCGTCTCTTACGCCCCTGATTTTGTCGTCTTCCACAACGCTCACTCCGAAGACTATTTCGCCCACAGAGGCGGTCTGACGCTGAGCGACAAAGCTGAAGACATCGTTTGGGAACAGGCAAACACCATTGTCTTCACCGATGGCAGCCATCTTGGACCGCTCTTCGCAAAACCACAGGACGTGCCGGCAGTCGGCGGCATTCCGTTGCGCGAACGCCGTGACGCATTGCTCTATCGCGGCAGTTTCAAATTGACATGGACAGTCGGTGATTTCTTCGTCCGTCCCGTTGGCTCCGCCTACATTCACGATTTTCGGACGACCCAGAAGCTCAAAGCAGAAGTGCCTGACCCCTTCATATACGTCAATTTCAACGACAGACAGGACGTCAACGGCGGCGTTGATCTCGGATACAAAATCGCTGAGAAAACCCACCTTGTCGCCGGGTACCGCTACGGGCGTCAAGACCAGTACCGCGGACCGTCTATCTTCGACCCCACAAAGTTCGCCGACAGCCCATTTGACAGTGAGTATCATCGCGCACTGGCCGGCATCGAAGGCACGCCGTTCCCGTGGCTGAAACTTGCAGTTCTTGGCGGCCCCGACATCCGCACATGGTCGGACCGTGCGCATGAGGTCCCTCGTTTCCATCCGGCCGAAATGCTCTACTGGATTGATGCGAACGTGACAGTCCTGCCAACAAAGGCCGATACAATCACACTGTTCAACCGACGCTATGAACAGCCTGCTTTCACAAGCCAAAGCGTCTATGAAGACATTACCTACGGGCTCACATGGAGACATAAGTTCGACCAGCACTGGGCCGCTGCCGCAGGTTTTCAGGCCTACCTCGGCGATTGGCAAGCGCCCGTAAACCGCGAAGACTGGATTTACACGCCAAGCGCGTCCCTGAGCTACACATGGCAGAAGCTCACCGCAGAGCTGGCTTGGTCATACGACTGGGTTGAAAGTCTTGTTCCAAACACCAAAGGCCGTGAGTTCACACGCCATTTGGCCACTCTCGGCATCAAGTATTCCTTCTGACATCGCGTTTGTTTGGAAAACTCGTTTCTAGCTGATCACCGGCACGTTGGGTCTGGATTCGCTCCCTTGACACACTGCCGGCCGGGTCTATAGTTGCTCACAATGTTGGAAGTCGAACCTTCTTCGCAAATCGAAGAGCCTCCCTTATCCCGGTCAGCGGAGGATTTGAAAGAGTTTGTGTCAGCAGGCCAAGGCCGTTGGGCCGACTTGCCCGCAAGCCAGTGGCAGGACTGGCGTTGGCAGCTCCAAAACAGAATCACTTCCTACGAACAGTTGGAGGGATTGGCGCCCAACCTCGCGCCCGAAGAACGGGCAGGCGCCCTCGCCGCCAGCAGAAAACTGGCAATGTCAATCACGCCGTACTTCTTCAACCTCATCGACTTCAAAGACCCGGGCTGCCCAATCAGACGACAGGTGATACCTCGCGTCGAGGAAACACAATCCGCCCCGGGCGAATTGACAGACCCATGCGACGAAGACAGCCATTCGCCAGTGCCAGGCCTTGTTCACGGATACCCTGATCGCGTGCTGATGCTGGTAACCGACCGCTGCGCGTCATATTGCCGGTATTGCACACGCTCGCGGCTTGTAGGACGCGCCCCAACTGAGTCATTCGAAAGCCGGCTGGACCAGCAGATCGATTATATTTCGCGAACACCAGCGGTGCGGGATGTCCTGCTAAGCGGCGGCGACCCCCTTCTGCTCAACGATCAAAAACTCGAATCGATTCTGGAGAGGTTGCGCGCCATCCGCCACGTCGAGTTCCTCCGGATTGGCACCCGGGTTCCAATTTTCCTCCCGCAACGGATCACAAAGGAACTCTGCGCAATTCTTCGCAGGTTCCATCCGCTCTTTATCAGCATTCACTCCAACCACCCTCGAGAGTTGACCGTCGAGGCGCGAACGGCCTTGGAACGACTGGCTGACGCCGGCATTCCCCTCGGGAATCAGTCCGTGCTGCTGCGCGGCGTCAATGACAACCCCGACGTCATGAAAGCGCATGTCCAGAAGCTCCTCATGTGCAGAGTCCGCCCTTACTATCTTTACCAGTGCGATCCTGTCCATGGCACCGCGCATTTGCGGACCAGTGTCAACACCGGCCTGCAGATAATGCGCAGTCTGCGCGGCCATACGACCGGATACGCAGTCCCTGCTTACGTCATAGACGCACCAGGCGGCGGCGGCAAAGTGCCGATCTGCGAAGACTCAGTGCTGAGCTGGACCACTGACAGAATCCTGATCCGCAACTACGAGGGGCGCATTTTCGAGTACCGACAGTTGCCGTCGCACAAGCCCGGCAGCCACCAATAGGATAAAACGCGCTCGTGCCTTCATGACATCCAACCATGCGCTCTTCCATCAACCATGTCGTTGTCCCGCTCGTCCGTCATAGCGCCAACGCCGCAACCCATTCCAGCGCATCCTTAACGACCCGGCGGGTTAACTGATCTGAACGCTCAACGGCGCCGCGGGTTTGCCACGCCAATGGCCTCGCCTGCCCGCGGCCGTCAGAGTCCCGCCTTTAGGCGGCTTTTCAACTGAACAGTCATTGTGCAGTTACACCTCTGTACGTTGTACGTTGAGCGTTGTACGTTGTACGTTCCCAACCAGACGCACAGCCCCGTAGTGGCGGCATCTTTGTAGCAGGCCAGCCCCTGACAACCTCGTGAGCCCCGTAGGGGCGACATCAAACCCACCGCAGTCCCGGCAACGCAACCAACCGGTTTGTACATGCACCTCGAGTGCGATGCCGCTCCTACGGAGTTTGTCCGGTTTGCGGTCCCATCCACTACAAATATGTCGGCCCCAGGGGCCTTGGCTCTTGTCAACAGACAACTCAAGTGGGCCAAGTGACAAGAAATTTCAACATCCAACGTTCAACTCACAACGTACGATGCAAACAACGTGCCTGGCACTTTATTTCTGCTTTCTTCTGAATCTGACAGGGATTCCCCGCAGATTTCGTCAGCCACAGATTAATCCGCTGGGCCAATCTGCGCGCCATGCCGAAATCTGTGGGGATATCAGCGAGACCGTAGACCATAGACCTGCGACACGGGACAGAAGACAGGAGTCAGGGGGCAGCAACAAGAGTCTCCATTGTAATCACGGTCGCCAGTCCGCACGCGTTTAGAAGGGCCAAAGGCCCGGTCTATACCAGCCTGGCCTGGATATCTCACCGGAATGAAGCTTTGAGTGTCTTGGTCTTGTCAGGCGGTGAGATTTCCGGGCCAAGGAAACCCGCGCCTACACGAGAGAAATGCGGCCGGGGACGGCCGCGCTCCCGGAGCCGTTGCCTTTTCCAGCGCGCCGACACGACCTCAGCGGTTGTTCTGCACCTCATGTTTCTGCCACACATCTTTCTGCCACTGCTTTTTCCTCTTCTTTCGGTTCTTTCTGTTGGCAGAAAGGGGCGAAAAGAGGCCAATGCAGGAAGCGCATCTATTTGGGGCCTTTGCGGTTCAGATGTGGCGGGTCGAGGAGGGGCGTGGTCCGGCGAGGTTGTTTATCACGACGCGTTTTTCGCGTATTTCTCATGTATTTCGCGGTTCAGCGCTCAACATGGAACCGTGAGCATTGAAATGCGGTGGAATGCGAAATCGGCCACGCCAGGTTGTTTTCCTCCACATCCGTGTCATCTTCGTCATCCGTGGTTAAAAAGCTGAAGGAGCGTAAGATTGAGTCAATCAACCTCGATCCAGCGGATGGCCCACGGTCCAAGCTTCAGAAGGACCTTGCCCAGCTCATTGGCACGTCCAAAATGCACAACCCTGATGTTGTTGACCGGCGCTGCGGCATCCAGTTCAACTACGCGGCTGTTCCTGTTTTCGACACCCGCCAGTTCCACGCGCACTTCGATTTCGGCAGGGTCACCTCCGTCATATCTCCACACCAGCATGTACTTGTACCCGTCGCCATCCCCGGCAATGGCTCGAATCGCCCCTTGCTCGCCCTCGACGACATAGCGCGGTCCCTCGAGTTGGCCCAGCAGACGGAAAGCATACCATGCTGGACGCACGCGGCCATGATGATCGAAGAGCGCGCTATACTGCGGCATCGTGTTCCACCAGTGGGCCATGAAGCGCCGTCCCCCCGCAGACATCCAGTCGAAATCTGCCGGGTCAACATAACAGTCGCGGATATGGTAATAAGCCGCCATGTCCAGTCCAGCTTCCGCATAGCGGCGCATCGTTTCGAGCACAAAGCATGGCTGAAAACCGGGAGCAAGGTTCGGATGCATCAGGTCCATGTTCCACTCCGAAATAAACAGCTTGACGTCCCTGAGCTGTGGAAATCTCGCAAGCCACGCCATTCGACGAGTGAGTCGCAAAACGAGGGCCCAGTGTGACCAAGCAGCCGGAATTGCGCCGGGCTAATCAGAGCTGTCGCCGGCCAGATGCTTTGCTATCTCGCCAGCCACAGCTTTTGCGTCGCCGAAAACCATCAGCGTCCTTTCGTTGTAGTAAAGATCGTTCTCAATTCCCGCAAAACCAGGGTTCATGCTGCGCTTGACCGCAAGGATAACCCTGGCTTTGTCAGCCTCGATGATCGGCATCCCGTAAATCGGGCTCTTTGGATTGTCGCGCGCAGCAGGATTCACCACATCGTTCGCGCCAATCACAAGACAAGTGTCGCACTGTGGCATTTCAGGATTGATTTTGTCCATCTCGACAAGGTCCTCGTAAGGTATGTCCGCCTCGGCAAGCAGGACGTTCATATGACCCGGCATGCGGCCCGCCACAGGGTGTATGCCAAACTTGACCCGGATGCCACGCTTTGTGAGCTGGTCATAAACCTCGCGCACCCGATGCTGCGCCTGGGCAACTGCCATGCCGTATCCGGGCACAATCACCACAAGACTCGCGTTTTCCATGAGTTCTGCAGCGTCCCTCGGAGTCGCGCTCCTGATGATCTTCTTTTCAGCAGCGGCTTGTGCTTGCTGCACCTTGCCGAACGCTCCAAACAGCACGTTCGCAAAACTCCGGTTCATCGCCTTGCACATGATGATGGACAAAATCAAGCCCGACGAACCGTCCAGCGCGCCTGCCGTGATCAAAAGTTTGTTCCCCATTACAAAGCCCATCGCAACCGCCGAAAGACCCGCATATGAATTCAGCAGCGATATCACCGTCGGCATGTCCGCCCCGCCTATCGGAATGATCAACAACACCCCAAACACCAGCGCAAGAATCACAACCACAGGAAATAGATGCTGAAATCTCGCCCCGTCAATCACAAGCAAAACACAGCACAGAACTGCAACCCCCAAAAGACCAAGGTTGACCACGTTTTGCCCTTTGTACGTCACAGGCCTGCTAGGGATGAACTTTAGCTCCTGCAGCTTGCCCGCCGCCATCAGACTCCCCGTAAAGGTCAGAAACCCCAGCAGCACTTCCGCACACAACGCCGATGTCTCGAACCGCCCCAGCACATGGCCGCCCACCGCATGCTGCTTGTAAAACTCCGCCACACCAACCAGCCCCGCAGCCAGTCCACCAAAAGCATGCGACAAAGCCGTTCGCTGCGGCACAGCAGTCAGAGGGACCCATGAAAGAGGCACACCAATGACGGTCCCGATAATCGCAGCAAGCGCTATGTACTTGAAGTGCGAGCTGATAAGGCCCGGACTCAAGCACGTGCCAATAATCGCCAGCGCCATCGCCGCAACCCCGGACAACACCGCCCGCCGCGCCGTCTCAGGGTGGTTCATCCATTTCAGGGCAAAAATGAACAACCCCGTCGAAACAAGGTAAGCCAGTTGAACAACAGGATCGCTCATGGCTTCTTCTCCTCCCGTTTCTTGAACATCTTGAGCATGCGGTCAGTGATCAGGAAGCCGCTGACGATGTTCGTTATCGAGGCCGCAATCGCAACAGTGCCCAACGTGTTAATCCATGTCCAGCCCTCGCCATGCTTGCCGCCAGCTATGAGAATCGACCCAACCACCGCAACGGCAGAGATTGCGTTGGTGAGCGACATCAACGGCGTGTGCAAAAGCCGGGAAACGCGGCGAATGACGTCCAACCCAACAAACGTCGCCAGCATGAACACAAACAGCATCGCCACGTACTCATTCAATGAAACACCGGCAGCAGTGCTGGAAGCTGCGGCATCGTGCGATGCCACTGCCACCGCTGCGCCGGAAACTGCAGTCTCATTGGCGCCCGCTGATACAGAATCCGCCGCCGCGCCCAGCACGCTCCCGAGCGCCGACCCGGCCACAAACAACACTGATATGGGCTGAAACCCAGCCCTTGACCATAACGGTTTGCTCATACACATCTTCGGACAAATCAACCCGGCCAAGCAACCGCATGTTGCGATACGGTGTCGGCCGGGACATCGCTGTCACACGACCGAGGTTGGCGAAGACAACCACCAAGGTCAAGATTAAGAAAATCAAACTATGAACATAAGGAAAATTGCTTTCCACGAATTCCCGGCATTAGCCCGCCACCCAAAAACAGCAATCAACCCCAATTCGCCCCGGGCAAAGACGCACACCAGAATCTATCCCGCCTGAATCGGCGGAACTCCGGGGCAGGAGACAGGGGACTCGAGACGGCTGACAGGAGTCAGGAGTCAGGAGTCAGGGCGCGGCAACAAGAGTTTCCATCTAATCACCGCCGCCGGTCAGCACAGGTTCAGAAGAACCAAAGGCCCGCTCTAAACCAGCCTGGGGCAACGCCCCAGTAATGTGGCCACCCGGTGACAATAAGGGCTGAAAGCCCGCGTTCATCCGGAGTTTGGGAGTTTCGGAGGCCGGAGTTTCGGCGGATTCAAGAATAGGTTGTAGGCCGGCAAGAACCAGAGGTTCCGGTGAATGTCAGGGGCCAGATTTGTGTGATCGAAACTTCTGTACGATCGGTCGTCGTGTTGTTGCGGCCGAGGACGGCCGCGCTCCCGGCGCCGCTATTTCTCCAACGCGTCTTTCGCGTTTTCCGCGTATTCCGCGGTTCAAATGTTTCTGACCAAGTGAGCGCCAGCCGCACTGGCGGTTTGGCGGCCAGCATGGGTCCACTCCTGGCAATGACGCCAACGGCCATGCAAGCCGCAGCGGCAATCGCGCCCAACAGACAGAATCCGCACAGAACCGGTCAGCAAACGCCGAGCGCGTTATCGGACCGCGCGGAAATACATCTGCGTACCGGTCGGCGTCACACGGTACGGCGAGCTTGTCGCACCAGCCACTTTGTCCCATGGACCGCTGATCGAGGCCGCTGACTCAAGCGAGCCACCGCTCCAGTTCACTTCGACCTGGCCCGCCACAAGGCCAACGCTCAGAGTTGGCGGTGCGCCTTCGCCGAACGGGACAGGCTCGGTCGTATTGAACCCAGACTTGCTGACGAAGAAATCATCAAACAATGCGCTGTAAGCCGTGTTGTTTCCAGCAACGAACAGTTTGTCAAGGTTGGGCATCATCATGCCCAGCACAGGGTCCGGATTGTACGGGTCACGGTCGCTGGAGTAATCGATGAAGAGTTCCTTCCGTTGGGCCTCACCGCGTTTCTGGATGTAAACCGAAAAGGTGTCGTAAGGCCACGTAGGATCGTTCATGGGCGCGTTCTTTATGTTAATCCACACAGAATAAACCGCGTCCTTCTCAAGCGGGTCAGGCGCGTTCTCGAGCACGCCGCCAACTCCGTTGATGACTCCTACAAACCAGCCCGGATTAGCCAGGTCGTAGCTCAGATTGAGCACCGGCCCGACATTGCCTGTGGTGTCACCATGCCACCGAAGGTTCTTGTCGGTTAACCCCACAACCTGCTGCAGCGCGGCGGTGGGATCGCCCAGGACAATCATGCGGAAGAACAATGTCCGTTCCTGGCCTTCGGTTATTTTGAGAGGACCGATCGGGAGCACTGCCGCGCTGTCGGTGCTCATCATGCTGAGCATGCGGTTGCCATTGAAGTCTTCGACCCGGGCGAATTGCCCGCGCAGGTCCAGCCACCACCCGGTGTCGGCAACAGGGCCGAGTGGATACTCATCAAACGTGTCAAGCACAGCCCAGTTTGCAGCAACACCCGTCAGCACATGCACCGTCACTTTGGCTGTGAGTTCATCAGTCCCGCGCTTAATGGTGAGCGTGTACGTGGTGGTTGTGGCAGGAGCGACACTGACACTGCCAACGCCCGCGACTGTTTTCGCTGTTACGTCACCGACGCCGTTGTCGATCCGGATTTCAGTGGCCGTCTTGCTCACATCCCAAAGCAGCATCACCGAATCCCCTTGAACTATTTGCGGCAGCTCGGACTTGAACACATTGATTTTCAGCGGCTGAAGGTTTGGCGGCGGCGTTGGCATCGCCGCGGTGGCCAGCAACTGAGCTTCTGCAGGCGAAAGCGCCCGGTCCCAAACAATCACGTCATCGATCTCCCCCGTGAACCATGCAGACGGAGTGGCGCGCAGAATGCCGCCAATTGCGGTGGTGTTCATCGACAGCGGCCGGACCGGCCCCAGAACAACATCGTCCTCGACGCCGTCGATATAGAACCTGGCCGTCATGGCGCCTGCGACCTCGCGCTGCGTGTACAGGATGTGATGCCATGTGCCGTCAAACGCAACCCCGGTTGAATGCCGGTGGTCACCACTGGTCGCGCCCGCGTCGGTTCGAATGTAACTATCAACAGTTCCGTCGCTGCCGCCGTTGTGTGTGCCTATGCAGAACAGAGGTTGAGTTGATTTTGTCGAGCCTTCGGAGAAAACACGTTTGTCGGTCTGTATGTCGCCCTTCACCCAAAGCGACACCGAGAAACTCGGGTGTTGATAGATTGGCAGCGATTCACCTGCGCTGTGAACACGGGTAAGCATCGTTTGGCGCGCAAGATCGAACTTGAAACAATTGCCCCACTTGCCTGAAACCAGATCAGCCGCAGTCAGGTTGACAAGGGCCATGTCGTAACCGCTCACGATATCGGGCGTCTTTGACCCTTGGATTTCGTCCAATGGCCAGTACGCAACCACTCTGTTGGTCAGATTTGCAGCAGGCCAATCGCTGACAGTGATCGTCGCCGGCGCGGAAGTTGCAGTTCCGGAAGCATTGCTAACGCGGAAGGCGTATTGGCCCGAGTCGGCAGGTTGCAGGTTGGTAAGTGTGAGCGTGAGCGAAGTTGCATCAGGAATCGGCGTGTCATTCTTGAGCCATTGATAGCTCAACGGATGCGTTCCGCCAGCCCCGGCACGGAGTGTGATCGAATCCCCAATGTACAGGTTGGTCGCGCCCACAGGGTCCATCGTAACAAATGCCGGCGAGGCCGGCACCGGCGTTGGAATGCCGTTGTTCATGACCTCCTGAATTTCTTCAAGCGTCAACGCGCGGTTCCAAGCAGCGACTTCGTCGATTGCCCCGTTGAAATAAGCCGAGATCGAACCGCCACCGCCCCTGACTATGGCGCCGATCGAGGTCGTGTCCTGGGCAGGAGCCGACCGGGTATATGTTGTCGTCATGTTCACCTGGCCGTCAATATAGAGCGTGACCTTGCCGTATTCATCGACCAGCGCGATGTGATGCCATGTGTTGTCATATGCTGTGCCAGGCGAATGAGCGTGATTGATCTGGACCCCGCCGGTCGAGTTGCGGAAGTACAGGTCCACAGTCCCGTCTGCGCCCGTGTTGTGAGTCCCAATGTTCACAAGCGGGTTGTCATTGAAATCACCGCTGTTGCTCTCGGAAAAGACGCGGCGGTCCGATTGGTTTGGCGCTCCCTTGACCCAGCAGGCGACTGTCCAAACTGCGGATTGCGAAATCGGCAGGCCTGTATCATCGCCCGGCGCCGCAGTGTAATATGCATACCGCGTGCTCCCGTCGAATTGCATTGCCTTGCCGCGTTTGCCCTCCACAAGCGCGCTCGGGTCGATTCCCACCAGCATAAAGTTGTTTCCTGAGACAACGTCGGGTGTCGTCGTCCAGTCCTCCGAGATGGCATCCAATGGCCAGAAAGAAACAAGCCCCTGCCGCACATCAGCAAGCGCGGCAACCGCCGTGAACAAAACGGCAGAACATATGCACAATGATCTGATTGGTTTCATATGCGTATCCTTCCTTTCTGTCTTGGTCCAGACATTGAGTTTGGTTTTGAGTTGGCTCGCGCGTGGCTGGCATTTGGGCGCACTTCACCCCCGCCGCAATGCCGGGCAACTTTCCGCTTGCCTCGCAATTGACCAGCCCCGGCTCCGTCGCCACGATGCATGCGAGAGCGCCTGAGTCTTGCAACTCCGAATCCTAAAGCCACACGCTGCTGCAGTCTGGCCAAACTCAGGTTGATGTCAAGACTGAATTGATGCGTGATGCGTGATGCGTGACGTGCATCGTGACAAGCTCAAAGCATGCGTGCTCTGAATGATTCCTTGAAAGTGACGAATGATTGGCGCTGAGAAGAAGCCTGCACAGCGAAGCATGATGCGGGCTTTCAGCCCTTATTGATACTGATCTGGGGCCTGGTTCCTGGGCCGATGGCCCAGGCTGGTATGGGGCCGGACCTTCGGCCCTCGAGTTACTGGTCCAGGAACACCAACGGTCTGGAAGGTCAGATTCTCCAGTGTGGGCGCGGGTTTCCTTGACCCCGGAAATCTCACCGGGGTGAAGGCGCCGGTGAATCCGAAGGGGTGGCCGGTGAGATTTCCGGGGTAGGGGCGAAATCGAACCCGGCGCCAACCCGGTAACGCAACCAACCGGTTTGTGCATGCGCGTTCCTTGCTATGCCGCTCCTACGGAGCTTGTCCGGTGTGCCGTCCGTTGCACTACAAATATGCCGGCCCTACGGGCCTCGGCTCTGACCAACAGACGACCAAATCGGTTAACCGATAAAAACGTTCAACGTCCAACGTTCAACTTCCAATGTTCAACCGAGCCGCGGGTTTGCCACGCCAATGGCTTCAACCGCCCGCGGCCGCCAGAGTCCCGTCTTTAGGCGGCTCTTGAATTGAGCACTCATCGAGCAGTCACACTTTGTAAGTTGAACGTTGAGCGTTGAACGTTGAGCGTTCCCAAACAGACAACTAGCCGGGTCAACCGACAAAAACGCTCAACGTCCAACGTAATGCCGACATGGGGACAGACACGTTGTTCGCGCATAAAAGACAA
>JARYMD010000570.1 GCA_029907285.1 Verrucomicrobiota bacterium
TGGGGACACAATTTCAACGAACAATGGCGTCGCGCCTTTGACCTCAGCCCGCCGTTTGTCATGGTGACAGGTTGGAACGAGTGGATTGCAGGGCGTTGGGGTCAACCGGGCGGCCAGATCATTTTTGTTGACCAATACGATCAGGAGTTCAGCCGCGATATCGAACCGATGAACGGCGGTCACGCTGACAATTATTACTGTCAATTGGTCGCTAACATCCGGAAGTTCAAAGGCACCCTGCCAATCCCACAGACCAGCCCGCCTGCCCACATCACAATCAACGGCGGCTTCGAACAGTGGGCAGGTATCGAGCCCGTTTTCAAGGATCATGTGGGCGAAACTGAACCGCGCGATCACCCGGGCGCCGCCGGTCTCCGATATGTCAACCGCACCGGCCGCAACGATATTGTGTTTGCGCAAATGGCCAGAGACGATGCCAACATTTATTTCCGGGTGCACACACGCGAACCGCTTTCGCCGCCAAACAGCGAAAACTGGATGTGGCTGCTCATTGACACCGACCATAACAAGTCCACCGGCTGGCAAGGGTACGATTTCATCGTGAACAGGTTAATTGAACCGGGCGCAACATGGCTTGAACGCAACACCGGCGCATGGAACTGGACACGCGTGCAGAAACTGCCATTTCGAGTTGATGGGCCCGATCTCCACTTTGCCATCCCGCGAGAAGCAATCGGCCTCCCAGGCCGCACCTCCGGGGCAACCATTGATTTCAAGTGGGTGGACAATTCCCAGCGGCCCGGCGAGATCATGGATTTCTACCTTAGCGGGGATGTCGCCCCCGAAGGGCGATTCGCTTTTCGGTATTCTTTTTGATCAGCTTGTTCTCCGCAGCGTCCCACAGAGCCGCTGGTTGGAATCCTCTTGACGGACTCGTCGGCCATGCAATCCTCGAGGAGGATTGGGTAAGAGGTTTATATGATGATCAGACTGGCAACAGCTTCGTTGGTTGTAGTGTTGTCTTTGGAGATTTGCGCGGCCATCCCAACAGCCGCCGCTTCACAACAAATCAAGCCTATGAATATCAAAGTCACCAGTTCCGCCTTTGCTGAGGGCGGTATGATCCCGAAACAGTACACTTGCGACGGCAAGGACGTATCCCCACCGTTGGCATGGGAAGGTGTGCCGGCAACGGCAAAAAGCATCGCTCTGATTTGTGATGATCCTGATGCGCCGATGGGCACATGGGTGCACTGGGTCTTGTTCAATCTTCCCGCCAGCACAAAGGAACTCGCCGAAAACATTCCCACGAAAAAGGTGCTGCCCAATGGCGCCAAACAGGGCACAAACGATTTCGGCCGGATCGGATACGGCGGTCCATGCCCGCCCGGCGGCACTCACAGGTACTACTTCAAAGTCTATGCCCTCGATTGTGAGCTGAAATTGGACGCGGGCGCAACCAAGGCACAGTTGCTCAAGGCAATGGAAGGGCATGTCCTTGCCGAGGGCCAATTGATGGGCAAATACAAGAGGTAGCAACGCCTCCCACCGACTGACGTCCGCGCCTCCGCGCCGCTGAAACTTCCATCCCTCGCACCTGCTGACGCAAGTCGGCGGCAAACTGCCAACACCGAACAGTAGCTTTCCCGCTCTGCGGGATAAGTCGGCGGCAAACTGTAGCTGCCAACGTAAGTCGGCAGAAAACTGTCACGAGCCCGCATATTTCCCAGCCCGGCGTAGCTGGAACCAAAGTTGCCTGCCGGGCGACGCCCCGGTTCTTGCACCTCCCGGACCTTCAACCACGCCGGGCTGGGAAAT
>JARYMD010000571.1 GCA_029907285.1 Verrucomicrobiota bacterium
GCCGACCGAGCCGCAGCTCGAGCGCGGCATGATGAGTTTGCACATGTCGCTGACGCTGCTGGCTTACGGGGCGTTCCGCATGGCCGCGCTTCTATCGACCATGTATCTAGCGCAGGAACACGAGCTCAAGCTCTGCAAATCAAGTGCTCTGACGGCCCGGCTTCCGGCTCTGGAACAACTGGACACGACCGGCCCGCGGTTGGTTGCGGCCGGCCTTGCACTGCTTTCGGCCGGGCTGCTGATCGGGGTGGCATGGCCCAAACGGCAACAGGGCGTCTATCTCAAGGCCGATCCCAAGATACTCTGGGCGCTCTTCGTTTGGATGTTGTACGCGCTTCTGCTCGGCTTGAGGCGGCGGTACGGGCTCAGGGGCCGACGGTTTGCATGGCCGTCCGTGGCATGTTTTGCCTTCGTTCTGTTGACCTACTGGGGATTCAACCTTCTTTCCGACATTCACAATCCGCGCTGAACCAATGGCAATCATCGTCGTCGGCATTAACCATCGCACCGCCCCGGTCGAACTCCGGGAACGGGTCGCTTTTGCCGATGCAGACCTGCCGGATGCGTTGCGCCGGCTCAAAGACCTCGGCGTTGCAGACGAAGCCGTGATTCTCTCGACGTGCAATCGGGTCGAAATCTACGCCGCAATAACCCGACCGTTCGCAGAGGCCGCCACGCGCCTGCGCGAGTTCATCCTCGAACGCGAGCCCTCGAAACCGGCCGCAGCCGGCCAATTCTACGCAATGTCCGAACCGGACAGTGTGAAGCACCTTTTCAGAGTCGCTTCCGGTCTGGACTCGATGGTCGTTGGCGAGACCGAAGTGTTGGGCCAAGTCAAACGCGCCTATGACATCGCCCTTCGGCACGGGTCCACGGGCCGGGTTTTGAACCGCGCTTTTCAGCGCGCTTTCAATGTCGCAAAACAGATTCGTTCGCAAACCAACATCCAGCGCGGAAGTGTCTCGGTCGCCTCGGTTGCAGTTGACCTCACAGAACGGATTTTCAGTTCCCTGGGCGACAAAACCGCAATGGTCATTGGTGCAGGCGATACAGGCGAGAAAGCCGCCAAAGCGCTCCTCTCGCGCGGCGTTGGCCATTTGCTAGTGACAAACCGATCCCCAGAACGCGCATTGGCCCTCGCCAATGCACTCGGCGGACAGGCACTCCCATACGGCGATTGGCAACAGGCCTTTGCAAGGATCGACATTGTCATCACCAGCACTTCGGCCCCGGACTACATTCTGGATCGATCACGACTCGGTTCGCTCATGCGCGAGCGACAGTATCGCCCGCTGCTTTTGATCGACATGGGTGTCCCCCGCAACATCGATCCCGAAGTCGCACTGATGGAGAACGTTTTCCTCTACAACATCGATGACCTCCAGGGAATCGCCAACGACGCCCTCCGCCAACGCCAGGAGGAAATCGCCCGCTGCGAAGCTCTTATCCTCGACAAACTCCGTGACCTGCTCTCCGCACAGCCGAATGAAACCGGACAGAGTTCGGGTTTGACCGCCTGCTTTGATTCTTAGCCGGGAAATCTCACCCCGATGACGGTTCGGGTCGGCTGACAAGCGCGCTGCTAGACTTCCGCGTTTACGCTGAAGTCGTGGAACTTTTCGACCTGATTCCGGCTTCCGGGGACGGTGCGGCCGGCCTTTCGTGAAACCTTGCACCAAGTAGGGCAGGGCAATAGGGTGACAGGCACTTTGTTGCTCATCACGCCCCCGCGGCGGTCCATCTGCCAGCTCGCAAACCAACTACAGCTTCATGGC
>JARYMD010000572.1 GCA_029907285.1 Verrucomicrobiota bacterium
TGTCTGTCAGGGAACGTTCAACGTTCAACGCTCAACGTAAAACGTTCAAAGGGGTGACTGCACAATGACTGCTCAATTCAAGGGCCGCCCAAAGGCGGGACTACAAACAGCGGCGGGCCTGGCATCGCCCAAAATCCGGGACAACCGATCGCTCCCAGAGTTCCGCGTTCGCGCGGAAATAAGAAAACCGTCTGTCACAGTTCCGGCGCGCCGGGGACGGCGCGCCCTACCTGCATGCAGGGGTTCATGCACGATAGGGCTCGCTGTCCCAGCGAGCCGGAATCAGGGTGTGCGCAACAAAGTGCCTGGCACCTTATTTGGGTCCACACCGCAAACAAGGTGCCTGGCACTCCATTTGCGCCTCCCAAAAGCCACACCGTCGTGACCGCCTCACTGGCGGCCAAGGATGCTGATACAGAGAAATTGACCAAACTCGCAGCCTGAAAATCTCCACGAATATGAACGATTTTCCAATACAATCATCCAGTGCGGCACAGCCTTGTGATCGAGCCCGACTGCAACATCCCGCCGACTAACGTCGTCGGCTACGCCGCCGGTGTCATGCTTTGCGCCGCAGCATTTGACGATCCAGCGCAAGCTGGATACTTGCCGCCTGGTGGCGGGACATCGCCGCTTGAACGGCTGAGGCCAGGGCTTCATTCAACTGGGGAATCCCGCGGAGTGGAACAGGCGGTGCACAGAACACGGGGAGGCGAATCGGCTCTCAAGCGAAAATCACATCACCTGACGCCTACCCCGTTCTCTGCATTCATTTGGCCAGTTAGCCAGCCCGTTCTTGCGAGAATAAACCTACGCAACATGAAAAGAGTGACCCAGTGGCTGGAACTCGCCAACTTCTTGTCTTTCCAATTTCTGCCGAATCTGTTCAAAGCGTCTGACCGTCTCAGCCGAATACAATCGTTCGCCGCATTGCAGGCATACATCCGCACGCACCTTGAGCACGGCGACGTGGATACCGCCTTTAAGCAGTTTTTCCACGTCCTTCTCAACTAATTCCCCACCGCAGACAGGACACTTATCAAAAGGCTTCATTGTTTTCTCCTGATGCGCCAATCAATCCATCGGCCAGGGTCAGGTCGGTACACAGTGACCAACACCGCCCATTGGGTTGCATGATTGTAAGCCCAAACACTGTGAATTGGCTCTCCGGCAAAGCTGTCACCGTAGATCAAGCAACTCGGATAAGGTTTATCGGACGAATAATCTTCGATGATCTCGCCCTTCAGAACACTGAAAAAGATCTCATCGAAGGATAGACGGTCTGCCTGAGCTTCTTCGTCGGCGTGGTCGGTGATACGAACACGATTGCAACGAATAGCGTCAATAGCGTCAATAATGTCTCGGATGTCCACAAGATAACCTTGCCAAACAAACTCTGCTTACCATTGTAACGCGATGCACCGAGATAATCCGGGTCCACTGACCACGAGAAGTCATAACGGCGGACCAAACCCGACAGCCAATCCTGCCGATGACCAGCCACCTCCGTTCGTCCTCGGTTCGGGCGGGAATCTCGACTCGATCCGGGCCTTCCAACAAGGCTCGAGCGGCCGAGAAATCGATCCCGTGTTTCTCCCGGTTGCTCTCGCTCTTCGCTTCGTCCCATTCGAATTCCATCGGTATAAAAACTATACCACTTCACCTCCCCGCTTCAATGTCGATTTGGAGCGATCGCGCGATGCGAACAGCACTGAGCGTTGCTGAGCGAAGCCGCTGCGCGGCGGTGTGGCACGCCGCAGCCCGCG